>JBCDCH010000005.1 GCA_039182125.1 Planctomycetota bacterium | reverse complement strand
AGCTGAGGTCCATGTCTTCGGTGAGCGTGTCGTGCTGCCAGCCGCCGGCGTCGTCGATGCAGGCCTTCCGCCAGACGCCGGCCGTGCCGTTGAAGTGCATCCACGCGCCGCTGCGGTTGCGGGCGGTGTGCTCGATGACGAAGTGGCCGTCGAGGAAGATGGCCTGCGACTTGGTCAGCATCGACGCGTCGCGATTGAGGTGATCCCAGCGGACCTGCACCATGCCGATCTTGTCGTCGCTGAAATGGTCGACGACGTTGCGGAGCAGATCGGGCTTGGGGACGAAGTCGGCATCGAAGATCGCGATGAACTCGCCGGTGGCGGTCTTCATGCCCTCGGCGAGCGCGCCGGCTTTGTAGCCAGTCCGGTCGGTGCGATGCAGGAGACTGATGTCAACGCCCTGGGCTTTCCAACGGTCCACGGCGGCCTGGCTGATCTGTTCGGAACCGTCGGTGCTGTCGTCGAGCACCTGGACCTCGAGTAACTCACGCGGGTAGTCGAGGTTGCACGCGGCGTCGATGACCCGCTCGCTGACCAGCCCCTCATTGAACATCGGCAGTTGCACGGTCATCCGCGGCAACTGCGTAAACGGCTCGGCCGGGGTGTGGCGAACGTCGCGGTGCTTCCAGTAGAGCCAGGTCAGCGCGTACCGGTGTGCCCCATAAGCGGCAATGACGCACAAGGTGACGACGTAAATCGCCAACAGCAGCGCGCTGCCGACGGTGAGATCATTGGTGAGTTCGTACCAGAGAACAGACATGGGGTTCGCTCAACTATTGCGCGGCGTGAGCAGCTGGG
Organism: Planctomycetota bacterium; assembly: GCA_039182125.1. NCBI lineage: Bacteria > Pseudomonadati > Planctomycetota > Planctomycetota bacterium. The sequence goes on along the minus strand of JBCDCH010000005.1, from coordinate 101,336 downwards.
AAGCAAGGTTTACGCCAACAGTGACGCGGAGGCAATTATTATCCGACCAACAGGTCGGCTGCATGTGCTATTAGCGGTAGGTCTCGCTGGCCCCGAAGTTGCACAACTCGCTCAGAGATTAAACGCAGCATAGCACGTAAATCCGGCTCAAACATTGAAAAACGGCGATGAAGCCCGCTTCCGGGCCTCATCGCCGCTCACTTTTGGGGGCTATGTCGCCGGACTTACGCCTCTTCGGTTGCGGCTTCTTCTTCGGCGGCTTCCGGCCCGGCGGGCACGGTCTGGCGTTGCGGGGCTTTGCCGCCGCGGGTCTTGGCGAACTGGAAGCGACGCTCGTTGCGGGCCTTGCGATGGCCCGCGGACTTCCTGACGGTGCCGGTCGGCTTCTCGGTGCCGCCCAGCTCGTCGTCGACCAGCGAGATCATCACCCAGTCGCCGGCATCGCCGATGCGGTAGGTTCCCAAGCGGACGATGCGGGTGTAACCGCCGTTGCGGTCGGAAAACTTCGGAGCAACGTCGTTGAACAGCTTCTGCACGACGGTCTGGCCGGTGAATTCCTGGTTCTCGTCGACGAGCCGACGATCCTGCATGAGCGAGATCACCCGGCGGCGACTGTGCAGATCACCCTTCTTGGCCAGGGAAATGAGCTTATCGACGAAGCCTCGCAGTTCCTTGGCCTTGGGGAGCGTGGTCTTGATGCTGCCGTGCTCGAACAGGGACTGGGCCTGGTTACGACGCATTGCGACGCGGTGCTCGGTGTCGCGGCTGAGTTGACGGCCTTTGCGGTTGTGGCGCATGGTGCTTTCCTAACTGAATCTGTCGGGCCCACACAGTAGGCACCGAAATCGTTACTCGGTCGCGTCCTCGGACATCTCGGCCGATGCTTCGGCCGAGTCGTTGTCATCGTCGGGCATGACGAAAGAGTCCATCACCGCCGGGGCTTCGCCGACCTTCGGCAGGTTGTTCAGGTCCATGCCCAAGGACAGACCCATGTCGGCCAGCTTCTTCTTCACTTCCTTGAGGCTGGTTTTGCCGAAGGAGCGGACCTTGAGCAAGTCCGACTCGTTCTGCTGGACCATCTCGCGGACGGTGCTGATGCGGGCGGACTCGAGGCAGTTGTTGGCACGGACCGAGAGGTCGAGTTCCTGCACGGTCATGTTCAGCTTCTGCTCGAGCTCGGGATCGACGTTCGGCGTGGCGGACTCGGCCATGCCGCTCACCGCCTCGGCGCTGGCGACTTCCTCGCCCAGCTCGAAGTAGCTCACGAACGGGTTGAGGTGCTTACGCAGGATCTTCGCGGCTTCGACCACGGCCATCTCCGGCGAGACGGTGCCGTCGGTCCAGACTTCAAGGATGAGCTTGTCGTAGTCGGTCCGCTGACCGACGCGGGCGTTCTCGGTGTTGTAGCGGACGCGGGTGACCGGGGAGAAGATCGAGTCGACGGCAATGATGCCCAGTTCGACCTCTTCGCCGCTGTCACGATTCTCGTTGGCACTGCGGAAGCCGCGGCCCCTGCTGACGGTCAGCGTCAACTCGAAATCGACATCCTCGGACAGCGTCGCGATGACGTGATCGGGATCGACGATCTGCACGTCGGGGTGAAGCTCGAACTCGCCGGCGGTCACAACGCCCGCGGTGTTACGGCTCACGGTGATCTCGCGCGGCTCGTCGCCTTCGAGGCTCACGATCAGCGACTTGATGTTCAGGATGATGTCGGTGACATCCTCGAGCACGCCGGGCAGCGACGTGAACTCGTGATCCGCCCCCTTGATCCGCATCTGCGTCACGGCCGCCCCTTCGAGCGACGACAACAGAATGCGGCGGAGCGAGTTGCCGACCGTGGTGCCAAAGCCACGCTCGAACGGCTCGGCGGCGAAGCGGCCGAACGTTTCACTGGACACGTTTTCGTCGAGTTCGACTCGGGCCGGCAGTTCCAGGCCACGCCATTGCATACGCATGTGTTTGCTCCGTTGAGGGGTTGCGGGTTAACCGAAAATGCCGGGCAGATTGCGGGGCGTTACCGCTCTCAACGTCGAGAGCCATCTATGCCCTGCCTCGCTGCGTCAGCGGGAGACGGGAAGGTCGGCGATGTTGTCAGCGACCTTCGTCATCCTCTGTGATTCGTGATCCCAGTGCCAAACGGCGGGATCGTAGTGTGATTCGTCCAACGGTAGAAGAAACAGGAAATCTCCACACCCATTTTCAGCGATCTTCAACAAACCCGCCGGCAACTCACATCCGAGGTCATATTCTTGCTGTGTTAAGCACTCAATGTCGTAACCATCTGTGAGCTTCTTGGTTTCCGGGGTGGTCGTATTGAGGATGCAGAACACTGGCCAACTTCCCCCTGAGACTTCGATCGTGCAAAAATTCCTAGGCTTGAGCTTCGCGATAAGCCCCGAGGGTAACTTTCGACCGAGGCGCCGCTCGGCCGCAGCCACCATCTCGTCTGGCAGGGGGAACCCCATAGCTCAAACGCGGCGCTTCTTCGGTGGGCGGCAGCCGTTGTGCGGCATCGGGGTCGTGTCCTCGATGCTGATCACACGGAGGCCGGCGTTCTGCAAGTTCAGGATCGCCTGCTCACGGCCGGCACCTGGGCCCTTGACCTTGACCTCGACCTCGATCATGCCGTGACGCTTGGCTTCCTGGCCGGCACGCTCGGCGGCGCGACCCGCAGCAAACGGGGTGTTCTTGCGGCTGCCCTTGAAACCAACGGCACCGGCGCTGCTCGCGCTGATGGTCTCGCCGGCGGGATCGGTGATGGTGACGATCGTGTTGTTGAACGTCGACTTGATGAACGCGACGCCGCGGGCTACGCCGCGACGGGCCTTCTTCTTGGTTTTTCCTTCTTTTTTGGCCATGGGGTGTTTCTCGGTTCAGCGGGTGACAGCGTGGTCGCCCTCGCCGGGGGGATGTTTATGTTGATGACAGTCGCCGCACATGGGCGGCCGCGCCGCTCCCGTTGCGCAGGAAGGACAAGAAAAGCTTTAGCCCTTGACGCCCTTCTTGCCCGCGACGGTCTTCTTCTTGCCTTTGCGGGTGCGGGCGTTGGATTGGGTGGACTGGCCGCGGACGGGCAGGCCGCGCCGGTGACGACCGCCGCGATAGCACTGGATCTCACGCAGCCGGGTGATGTCGTTGGCGACCTTGCGACGCAGGGCACCTTCGGTCAGGTAGCTGTTGTCGAGCACGGTCGAGATACGGCCCAACTCGTCCTCGGTAAGGTCGCTGGCCTTTTTCTCGGGCTCGATGTTCGCTTCCTTGAGCACGTCGTCGGCGAACTTGGGGCCGATGCCGTAGAGGTAGCGCAGCGAGATGCTGATCTTCTTGTTATTCGGGATGTCGACGCCGGCGAGACGGGGCATGGCTTTGTCCTAAATCGGGTGAATGCGCGATGCGAGCTTCTTAGCCCTGACGCTGCTTGTGCTTCGGGTTGATGCAGATCACGCGCACGACGCCCTTGCGGCGAACAATCTTGCAGTTTTCGCAAATGCGTTTGACGCTGGAACGGACTTTCATCGGTCGTGTCCTTATCAAGGCCGACGGGATCGTCCGTCGACAGGTCGTGCAGAAAAGAAACATGCCGCAATTCGCGGCGGTTCGGAGTATTGGCACGGTGTCAGTCACGGTCAACCGAAACCGGGCGTGGGCGGCATTTCCTCAGATCCCCCAAGCTTCTCGGCCGTCGGTGAGAACATCGACGCCATCGGCGGTGACCGCGACGGTGTGCTCGAAGTGACAGGCTTTGCCGCCGTTCTTGGCCACGATGGTCCACTCGTCATCGAGTTGTTCGACATACCGCGGACCAACGATGAGCATCGGCTCGACCGCAACGGTCAGCCCGGGACGGAGGGTAAAATCGCTCTTGAGCTGTTCGGGCGTCACGAAGTTGGGAACCTTGGGGTCCTCATGCATGGATTTGCCGATGCCGTGGCCGACGAACTCCTGCACGACGCCGTAGCCGGCCTCCTCGGCGTGGTGCTGCATCAGACGGGCGATGTCGCTCCACTTCCGCCCCGGCTCCATCGTTTCGAGCGCGAGCCGCAGGGTCGACTTGCCGTGCTCGATCAGCCGGGCGGACTCCTCGTCGACATCACCGATGCCCACCGTCCACGCGTGATCGGCGCAGTGATTCTGGAACTTCATGCCCAAGTCGAACGTGACCACATCGCCATTCTCGAGCTTCCGTTTGGACGGGATGCCGTGGACGACTTCGTCGTTGACGGAGATGCAGATGGTCGCCGGGTAGCCCTCGCCGGGCTTGTAGGTCGGGTACCAACGGTTCATCGAGATCGCGCCGTGCTCGTCGAGCACCTGAGCCCCGAGCCGATCGAGCTCATCGGTGGTCATGCCCGGCTCGGCCGCGTCGCAGAGGGTCTTGATGACCGTGTGTGCGATGAAGCCGGACTTCCGCATGAGCTCCATCTCACGCCTAGATTTGAGAATGATCTTCATTTCCGGGACAAGGTCGTCCCGAAAAAGGGGTCAGGGTCCTTTTTCGAGCGGTACGGCTTGATGGGTCGAGTACGCATGCGGCGAAAAAGGACCCTGACCCCTTTTTCTTTCCCCTTTTTCTTTCCCGCATGCGCTTCACTAGTGATTGCGTCCCTTGATCCGCTTGCCCTTGGCGCCGGGGGAGTCGGCGAGGAAGCCGGAGTAGTTCCGCATGACCAGGTTCGCTTCGATCCGCTGGACCATGTCCAGCGCGACCGAGACGACGATCAGCAAGCCGGTACCACCGAGGAAGGCCGAAACCTCCCACGGAATGCCCATGTACGCCGCGACGACCATGGGGATGATCGCGATGATCGAAAGGAACGCCGCACCGACGAACGTGATCCGCATCATCACACGCTCGAGGTAGTCGGCCGTCCGCTTGCCCGGACGCAGCCCGGGAATGAACGAGCCGTAGTCACGCAACTGGTTGGCCATCTCCTTCGGTTGGAACTGGACGGTGGTCCAGAAGTACGCGAAGAAGTAGATCAGGATGACCTCGGTGATGATGTAGATGAAGCCGGTCTGCGCGAACTGGATGTTGAGCCAGGCAAAGGTGTTGCCGAAGAAGCCGTCCCAGTTGTTGGCTTGTCCGATACCGTCGAGGTAGCCCAGGAGCATGCCCGGGAAGAGCATGAGCGACTGCGCGAAGATGATCGGCATGACGCCACCATGGTTGACCCGCAGCGGAAGGAACTGCTTCTGGCCTCCGTAGACCTTGCGACCGCGGGTGTGCTTGGCCTGTTGAATCGGAATACGTCGCTGGGCCTGCGTGATCAGGATCGAGCCCATGACCACGAAGATGAACGACGCGATCAGGAAGATGATCTGACCAACGCCAATACCCGTGCCCGACGCATCGGCATCGAACCCGGTGATCAACTGCCCGATCGCCGCAGGCATGCGGGCGACGATGCCCGCGAGGATGATCAGCGAAACACCGTTGCCAAGCCCGTACTCGTCGACCTGTTCACCGAGCCACATCAGGAAGATACATCCGGTGGTGAGCGCGAGCGTGCCAAGGATCCAGAAGGTCATGGTGCCTTCCAGCGCGGTCTGAACCAACCCCTGATTGGTCATGTACGACAGCAAGAAGATCGACTGCAGCGCCGCGATCGGCACCGTCGCATAACGCGTCCATTCCTGAATCTTTCGCTGGCCGGTCTGGCCTTCCTTCTTGAGCTTCTCCAGCGCCGGGATCGTGGTGCCGAGCAACTGGAAGATAATCGACGCCGAGATGTACGGCATCACGCCCAAACCGAAGATCGTCGACTGGCTCAGATCGCCTCCGGAAAACAGCGACACATACGCCGCGAGTCGGGAGGCGGCATCGCCCTGCTCGAGAGCGCTGAACGCATCCTGGTCAATGCCGGGCAGCGGGATGTGATAGCCAACCCGGTAGATCATCAGCATGAACAGGGTGAATAGCACCTTGTTCCGCAACTCCGGGACACGAAATATGTTGGCGAAGGATTTGAGCATAACAAGCACCGACGCGGGTTGCGTGGGTCGGATGATAGTCGGGCTAGCACGCCCGAACCGATGTCGCCCCGAATGAAGCGAGGGACTCGGCTTCGAACACCAATCGGCCCAAAAGCCGGCGGGTTGTCGTGGCCAAGTCCCTCACTGCGTTGGGGGATGACGGGTGTTACTCGGAAGCCGGTGTCTCGTCGGTGGACGTTTCCGCCGCGGGCGCTTCTTCGACCGCGGCGGCGTATGCCTCGCCGGCCGGATTTTGGCAGGTGCCGCCGGCGGCTTCGATCTTCTTCTGGGCGCTGCCGCTGAACTTGTGGGCGAGGATCGTGAGCGCCTTGGTCAACTCGCCGTTGCCGAGAATCTTCACGCCGAGCTTGCCGTCCGGAACAAGACCGGCTTCCTGCAACGCGGCGGCGTCGACGATCTTGCCGGCGTCGAACTTCTTCTCGAGCGACGAGAGGTTGACGATGTGGTAGCGGGTTTCGAACTTGAAGTTCGAGAACCCGCGCTGACCAAAGCGCTTCGCGTGCTCGGTCTGACCACCCTCGTGGCCGACGCGGATGTGGGAACCGGTGCGGGAGCGGGCACCCTTGTGGCCGCGACCGCTGGTCTTGCCCTTGGAACCTTCGCCGCGTCCGAGACGCTGGCGACGTTTGTGCTTGAGTCCCTTAGTGATTTCGTGTCCGACGGACATGGTGTTTCGCCTTTCTTTGACTAGTCGGCCCGGCGAAGGGCCTCGCGTTGATGAGTGATTTAGCTGGCCACGGTCAGCGTGCCGGCCGAGTCGGGCAGATCGACACCGCGCATCTGCTTGACCTGGTCGGCGCTGCGGAGTTGACGCAGGGCGTCGATGGTGGCCTTGAGCAGGTTCTTCGGGCTGGTCGAGCCGTAGGCCTTGGTGAGAACGTCGGTGACGCCGGCGAGCTCGAGGAGCGGGCGGACAGTCTTGCCGGCGGTGACGCCGGTGCCGGGGTTGGCCGGGATGAGCTGCACGCGGCTGGTGCCGGAAGCGCCCAGTGCCGGGTGCGGAATGGTGGTGCCGACCATGGGGATTTTCTTCATGGTGCGGCGGGCCTCCTTGGTGGCCTTCTCGACGGCTGATGGAACCTCGTTGGCCTTGCCGTAACCGATGCCGACGGAACCGGCGCGATCACCGGCAACGACGAGTGCGGCGAAGCTGAACGTGCGGCCGCCCTTGACCACCTTCGAGCAGCGGTAGATACGGATGACGTTCGATTCGATGCCGTCGTCAGCGCCTTCATCACGACCGCGACCACGACCACGGCCGCGACCACGATCGCCGCCACGCTGACCGCCTTGCTGGCCACCACGCGGGGGACGTCCGCCGACGCGGGCCTCGGGAGCCTTGCCTTCGCCGCCACCGGTGAAGGTGCCGCCGGCAGCCGCGGGCGAAGGTGCCGCGTCGGTCTTGGCCGTCTCGGCGGGTGCCTCGGCGGCGGGACCGTCGGCCTGCGGCGAGATCTGGGCCGGCTCGGTCGGCGTGACTTCCGGGGCGTTGTCTGTCGTTTTCGTCTCGTCTGACATGCTGATTTTCCGCTTTAGAACTCGAGTCCGCCCTCACGGGCCGCGTCGGCCAACGCCTTCACGCGGCCATGGTAGCGTCGACCGTTTCGGTCGAACACGATCTTGGTGATGCCGGCCGACTTGGCCTTTTCGGCAATGGCGACGCCGACCTTCTTGGCCGACTCCAGGTCCCCACCGTGCTTGGCTTCGCCAAGAATGGCGGCCTGCTTGCTGCTTGCCGCGGCGAGGGTCTTGCCTTCGATGTCGTCGATGATCTGGGCTTCGATGTGCTTGTTGGAGCGGAACACCGAGAGGCGCGGCCGTTGGGGCGAGCCGGAGACACTGTTGCGGATGCTGAACTTCCGCCGGGTGTGCCGCTTGTTTTTGGCGATGACTTTGTTGCTCATGATGCGTTCCCTTCGTGCGACGGTGCCAACCGTCACCGGTGTGTGGGTGAATCCTTACTTCGCGCCGAAGCCCTTGCCCTGCTTGATGGTGACTTGCTCGTCGGCGTAGCGGATGCCCTTGCCCTTGTAAGGCTCGGGCTTGCGGACGTCGCGGACCTTGGCGGCGAACTGGCCGACCTTCTGCTTTTCGGGGCCGCTGACGGTGACGATACCGGGCGTGCCGGCTTCGCTCTTGACTTCGACACCGTCGGGGATGTCGACGGAGATTGTGTTGGCGTAACCGACGGTGAGGGCGAGCTTCTTGCCGCGAAGCTCGGCCTTGTAGCCGACGCCGTGGACTTCGAGCTTCTTTTCGTAGCCCTTGCTCACGCCCTCGATCATGTTGGCGATGATCGCGCGGGTGGTGCCGTGCAACGCTTTGGCCGGGCCCTGATCGTTGTCGCGGGTGACGACGACCTGATTCTCTTCCTGGGCGACGGAGATACGCGGATGGACGTCGAACTCGAGGGTGCCCTTGGGGCCCTTGGTCATGACGTGCTGGCCGCTGATCTTGACTTCGACGCCGGAGGTGATGTCGACGGGTTTCTTGCCGAGGCGGGACATGGGAATGTTTCCTTAGATGGTTTCAGGAAGCGGGGATTACGACACGGTGCAGAGCAGCTCGCCGCCGATGTTGGACTCGCGGGCGATGCGGTCAGAGACGACGCCGCGGCTGGTGGAGACCACGGCGATTCCGAGGCCGTTGAGCACGCGGGGCATGTCGGCGACGCCCTTGTAGACGCGACGGCCGGGCTTGGAGACGCGGTCGATGGTGTGGATCGCCTTCTCGCCGGCGAGGTTGTACTTGAGCTTGATGCGGATCAGGCCCTGACCGGACTTGTCGTCGACGGTCTCGAAGTCTTCGATGAAGCCCTCGTCCTTGAGAACGTTGGCGATGCCGGTGCAGATCTTGCTGCGCTTGACCTGCACATTGCGACGGCCAACACGGTTGGCGTTGCGGATGCGGGTCAGCATATCGGCGATGGGGTCTTGCATGCTCATGGGGGAATTCCAGATTGCAGATGTGAGATGGCCGAAGCCGATTACCAGCTGGCCTTTTTCATGCCGGGGATTTGGCCTTTGAGCGACAGCTCGCGGAGCATGATGCGAGAGATCTTGAACTTCCGCAGGTAGCCGCGGCTACGCCCGGTGATCTGGCAGCGGTTCTTGCTGCGGGTCGGGCTGGAGTCACGCGGGAGCTTTGCGAGAGCGGCGTAATCGCCTTCCTTCTTGAGCTGCTGACGCTTCTCGTAGAGGCGGTCGATGAGCTCTTGGCGACGCTTCTGTTTGCTGATCCAAGCTTTGGTGGCCATGGTTCTTGTCCTTCTTGCTGAAGCGGCTTAAGCGGCTTTGGCGTCTTTCTCGGGCTTGCGGAACGGGAAGTCGAAACCGTCAAGCAGGGCGCGACCTTCTTCAACGTTGCTGCCGGTGTTGACCAGGGTGATGTGCATGCCCTGGGTGAACTGGATGGCGGCCGAATCGATCTCAGGGAACACCGTCTGCTCGGTCAGGCCGAACGTGTAGTTGCCCTGCTTGTCGAAGCCCTTGGTGGGCAGGCCGCGGAAGTCCTTCACCCGCGGGATGGCCAGGTTGATTAGGCGGTCGAGGAACTCGTACATGCGGGCACCGCGGAGGGTGACTTTCAGGTGCGTTTCCTGACCTTCGCGGATCTTGAAGGCGGCGACCGATTTCTTGGCCTTGATGCGGACGCACTTCTGTCCGGCGATGCGGGTCAGTTCCTTCTCGGCCTGGTCGAGCTTGGCTTTCTCGCCGGCGCTGACGGCCTTGCCCAAGCCCATGCTGATGACGATCTTGTCGAGCTTGGGCACGGCGTAGGCGTTGGTGATCGAGAACTTCTCTTTGAGCATCGGTACGACTTTCTCGTCGTAGTGCTGCTTGAGTCGGGGTTGGGTGGCCATCGGATATGCCTTTCGATGACGCCGGGAACAACCGGTGTCGGGTGGCGTGGTGGTTCGTTACTTGCTGGCGGACTTCTTGACGGGACCCAGACTCGCGCCGGACTTCACGGCAACGCGATGCTTGACGCCGTCGCGCTCCTCGAAGCGAACGCGGGTCGGCTTGTCGGTCTCGGGGCAAACGGGCATCACGTTGGACGCATGGATCGGGGCGGAGATGGTGACCTTGCCGCCCTGCTGGTTCTGCTGGCTCGGTTTGACCATTTTGGTCTTGCGGTTCATGCCCTCGACGACGACCTTTTCGAGCGTGCCGTTGGCGTCGAACATGACTTTCTGGACACGGCCGGTCTTGCCCTTGTCCTTGCCGGTGATGATGGCGACGTTGTCGCCGGTCTTGATGCGCTGTGCCATGACTAGATGACCTCCGAAGCGAGGGACACGATCTTCATGTAGTTCTTTTCACGCAGCTCACGTGCAACGGCACCGAAGATGCGGGTGCCTTTGGGATTGCCCTTCTCGTCGATGATGACGGCGGCGTTCTTGTCGAAGCGGACGCGGGACCCGTCGCGGCGGCGGGTGACGTAGCGGGTCCGAACGATCACGCAACGGACAACATCGCCGGACTTGGTGTCGGAGCCGGGCAGAGCCTTCTTGACCGAGCAGATAATGACGTCACCAATGCCGGCGGTCTTGCGGGTCAGGGCACCCTTGCCGCGGGAGGTGGAACCGCCCAGCACGCGGATGCACATCACCTGCTTGGCGCCGGTGTTGTCGGCCACGTCGAGATAGGATTCTTGTTGGATCATGGGGTGGTCCTTTACGAAGCGGGTCGGAACCCGCATGACTCAACGATTGTCCGGGGCCTTATCAAGCACTTCGAGCAAACGGTGGTGCTTGGTCTTGGAATAAGGACGACACTCGGCGATCTTGACCACGTCACCCTCGCCGGCGAGACCCTGCTCGTCGTGGCACTGGAGCACGGTACGGCGGTTGATGTACTTGCCGTACTTGGGGTGCTTGGTCTGGTAGGTGATCTGCACCTTGATCGTCTTGTTCGCCTTGGCGGAGGTGACGACACCCTCGCGGGTGCGAAGCTCGTTACGCTCGGCGGTGTTGGTTTCGGAGGCCATGGACAATGCTTTCTAGTCGGGCTTTCGTGTTCAGGAGGCCGAGTTGCTGAGCTTGCGCTCGTGCAGGAGGGTCTTGATGCGGGCGATCTGGCGCTTGCCCTTCTTGAACTGGCTGGTGTCCTCGACCTTCTCGGTCACGGACTGCTGACGCAGGTCGAAGAGCTTGCGTTGGGTTTCGACCAGCAACTGATTCAACGCCTGATCATCTTTCTCGCGGAGGTCTTTGTTCTTCATGGTCAAACTCCTCAGGCGACGGCGGTGCGACGGTGGATGAACCGGGTGCGGACCGGCATCTTGTGGGCCACGCGGGCTAGGGCTTGCTTGGCGAGGGTCTCGCTGACGCCGGCGATTTCGTAGAGCACGGTGCCCGGCTTCACGACGGCACACCAGTAGTCGATGTCGCCCTTGCCTTTACCCATCCGGGTTTCCAGGGGCTTGCCGGAAACGGACTTGTTCGGGAACACGCGGATGTACAGCTTGCCTTCACGGCGTAGAAAGTGACTGACCGCGATACGACCGGCTTCCAGTTGGCGGGCGGTGACCCAACCGGGGTCGGTCGACTGGAGGCCGTACTCGCCGAAGCTCACGACGTTGCCGCGGGTCGCATTGCCGCGGATCTTGCCGCGCATGCTTTTGCGGTACTTCACTCGACGGGGCATCATTTGCATGGTGTGTCTCCTGACTTTCGTGAGCTAACTGATCAACCGCGGCGACCGCGACGGAACGGACCACCCGGACGCACGTCCGTGTCCTGCACTTCTTCACCGAAGCGGCCCTTGTAGATCCAAATCTTCACGCCGATGACGCCGGCGGCGGTCTTGCTGATCGCGTAGCCGTAGTCGACGTTCGCCTGCAACGTGGTTAGCGGAACGCTGCCCATGGTTTGCTTCTGGCTGCGAGCGATCTCGGCACCGTTCAATCGGCCGCCGACCTGAATGCGAATGCCCTTGGCCCCGGCGTTGATCGTGCCTTCCATGCGCATCTTCAGCACGCGGCGGAAGCTGGCGCGGCGCTTGAGCTGTTCGGCGATGCCCTCGGCGACCAACTGGGCGTTGAGGTCGGGGTTCTTGATCTCGATGACCTTGATCGGGGCGACCTTGCGGTGAATCAGGTCTTCGATCGCCTCGCGGAGCTTGTCGACCTCGGCACCCTTGGGGCCGATGACCAGGCCGGGGCGCGCGGTCTTGATCTCGATCTCCACTTCCTCACGCGTCCGCTTGATCAGCACATCAGCGACGGCTGCGAACGGCGGGCGGCGGTTGAGCCGCTCGTCGAGGAGTTGGCGGATCTTGTAGTCCTCGACGAGGAACTCGCCGAAGGCTTTCTTCGGTGCGTACCACTTGGATTTGTGATCCTCGGTGATACCGACGCGGAAGCCGAGGGGGTGAACTTTCTGGCCCATGGTGTTTGTTCCTTGGAGTGGTCTGGGTTCTCGGCTTAATCGTCGTCGCCGTCGGACACGCTCACGACGACATGGCTGGTGCGCTTCATGATCGGATGGGCCTTGCCGCGGTCCTTGGGTTGGAACCGCTTGATGGTCGGCCCTTCGTCGGCGCGGGCTTCACTGATGATCAGCGTGTCCTGCCCCGGGGTGGTCTGCTGGTCGTAGTAGTTCGCGACGGCGGACTTCACGGCCCGCTCGACAAAGACGCTGCCTCGCTGCTTGCTGAAGCGCAGAATGTTGAGGGCGTCGTCGACTTCGCGGCCCCGGACCATGTCCAGAACGAGCCGAATCTTCCGAGGGCTGATACGTGCGAAGCGGTGAGTTGCGGTGTATTCGGGCATGGGGATTACCTCACTTCTTCTTGTTCCCGCCGTGGCCGCGGAAGGTGCGGGTCGGGGCGAACTCGCCGAGCTTGTGCCCGACCATGTCTTCGGTGACGAACACCTTGATGTGCTTGCGACCGTCGTGAACTTCGAAGGTGTGTCCGACGAACTCGGGAACGATCGTGCAGGCGCGCTTCCACGTCTTGATCGCCCGCTTGGAACCGCTCTCGTTGAGCGCGTCCACCTTGAGGTAGAGCTTTTCGTCGACGTAGGGGCCTTTTTTGCTGCTGCGTGACATAATTCAACCTCAGTTGTTGACGGTAACCTTGCGCTGTTGGAACTTGCCCATCTTGCGGCGACGGAGGATGAGTTTTTCGGAGTGCTTCTTGCGATCGCGGGTGACGCCGCCCTTGGCGGGGACGCCGGTGCGGCTGACCGGGTGACGGCCGCCGTTGGAGCGACCTTCGCCACCGCCGAGCGGGTGGTCGATCGGGTTCTTGGCTTTCGCACGGGTGAGGGGACGGATACCGCGGTGACGGGTCCGGCCGGCCTTGCCCAGATCGACGTTCTGCCAATCGGAATTACCGACGCTGCCGATGGTCGCCCGGCATGCACTGAGCACACGACGCTGTTCACCGGAGGGAAGCGTGATGACGCAGTAGCGCCCTTCCTTCGCGGCCAACCGAGCCCGGTTGCCGGCGGAGCGGACGAGCTTGCCGCCCTGCCCGGGATTGAGCTCGATGTTGTGAATTTCCAGGCCCGGCGGGATGTCGCCGAGGGCCATGCAGTTGCCGACTTCGGGAGCCGCGCCCGGACCGGTGACGACGGTCATGCCGACGCCCAGACCTTCAGGAGCGAGGATGTAGGCCTTTTCACCGTCCTCGTACTGAATCAGGGCGATGAAGCAAGTGCGGTTCGGGTCGTACTCGATCGCGAGGACGGTCGCGTTGACGCCGTCCTTGCTGTTGCGGCGGAAGTCGATCTTGCGATAGAGCTGCTTGTTGCCGCCACCGCGACCGTGGGCGGTGATCTTGCCGTGGTGATTACGACCACCGGTTTTGACCTTGCGCTCGCAGAGCGACTTTTCCGGCTTGGTCTTGGTGACGGTCGCCTTGTAGTCGATGACCGATGCGTTGCGACGGCCCGGCGTGGTCGGCTTGTACTTTTTGACTGGCATGGTGGATGTCCTCCGGGTCGTTAGAACAGGTCGATACGGTCATCGCCGGCAAGAACGACGATGGCGCGTTTAACGTCGGGCTTCTTGGCGACACCAAACCGGTTCCGCTTGACCTTGCCCTTGCGGATGGCCATGCGAACGTCGGCGACGGTGACCTTGTACAGCTCTTCGATCGCCTTCTTGACCGTGTGCTTGTTTGCCGAGGGGTGGACGTGGAAGGAGTAGGCGTTGTGACGCCCGGCCTGCCAGGTGGACTTCTCGGTGACGATCGGCTTGAGGATGAGGCTGGTGGCTTCCATTAGTTGTCACCTTCCACGAACTGAGTCAGGCCGGCCTTGCTGATGAGCAGGTAGCGGTTGTTGAGCAGATCGCCGGCATTGAGCTGGCGAACGGTCGTGAGCCGGGCGTCGGCGAGGTTGCGGGTCGCGCGGCTGAAGTTGGGGTCCTTGAACTCGTCCTCGGTCCGGGCGACGAGCGTCCGGCGATTCAGTTCGAGGGCCTTGAACGCACCGGCCATGACCTTGGTCTTGGGCTCGCTGATCGAAACGTCGGCGACGACTTTCACGTCACCGGCTTCGAGCTTGGCGAGCAGCGCGTTGCGGCTGGCCAGGCGACGCTGCTTCTTGGGCATGTCGTGGCTGAAGTCGCGCGGCTTCTTGTTCATCGCGTGACCACCGCCGCGGCGGATCGGGTTGCGCTTGGGGCCCATACGGGCGTTGCCGGTGCCCTTCTGGCGGAAGAGCTTCTTTGTCGAGCCGGAGACCTGGCCGCGAGCCTTGGTCTGGACGGTGCCCTGCCGCTTGTTGGCGTGGTACATGACCAACGCCTGCTTGAGCAGGGGCTTATTGACCTCGCTGCCGAGCTTGGCCGGGTCGATGTCGATTTTCTCGACTTCCTCACCGGTGGTGAGATTGTAGACGGGTACGGAGATCATGGTTTATGCCTCCTCCTTCACGCGGGCGGTCTTGGACTTCTTGACGAAGAGCACGGCGTTCTTGCCGCCTGGCAGTGGGCCCTTGATGTAGAGCAGGTTGTGCTCGGCATTCACGCCGACCAGCGGGTGGTTGCGGGTGGTGACCCGCTCGTTGCCCATGCGGCCTGCCATGCGGATGCCCTTTTTCGGCTTACCCGTGCCCAGGTTCGACGAACGACCGCCGACCGAGCCGGGCGAGCGGTGCTTGCGTTCGGTACCGTGCGAGGCGGGCTGACCACCGAAGTTGTGCCGCTTCATGACGCCGGCGGTGCCTTTGCCCTTGGAGGTGCCGGTCACGTCGACGTACTGGATGCCCTCGAAGAGCGAGACGTCGATGACCTCGCCAACCTCTTTGTCGGTGGCCTCGGCGAGGCGGACTTCACGGTAGAACCGCTTGGGGGTCGTGCCGGCCTTGGCCGCGTGGCCGATCATCGGGAAGTTCGAGTGTTTAGCCTTCTGCTCCTCGAAACCGAGCTGGACGGCGTGGTAGCCGTCGGCGGTTTCGTCAGACTTGACCTGGGTAACGACGCAGGGGCCGGCCTCGACGACGGTCACGGGGATGTTCTTCCCGTCGGCGTCGAAGATGCGGGTCATGCCCACTTTGCGTCCAAGTAGTGCCGGAATCATTCGCGTTTCGGTCCAGAGCAACGCGGTCTCGCGCTGGTGGCCGCTCCTTGGGTGTAACTGCGACGAAAAACAAACTCGCCGCGGCGAGGCTTTCCCTTTCGGCAGGGAACGCAGGGGGTCTTGGCTGACCCTCTCGACCGGGCTTCATGCTTATGTGCCGGCGATCCCAATGACCGCTGGCGGATCCATCCACGAAAAAGGCCTCGCCACTTTCGGGACGAGGCCGGTCTTGAACTATGCGTTGGCCTTAATCTTCACGAACACACCGGCCGGGACCACGAGGCGATTGAGCGCTTCGATGGTGCGCGCGGTCGGCTCGGAGATGTCGATCATGCGCTTGTGCGTGCGCATCTCGAACTGCTCGCGAGACTTCTTGTCCACGTGTGGACCACGCAGGACGGTGTAGCGCTCGACGCGGGTCGGCAACGGCACGGGGCCGCAGACCTTCGCGTTGGTGCGCTTGGCCTGATCGACGATCTCCTTCGCGCTCGTGTCGAGGGCGCGGTGGTCGTAAGCTTCCATGCGGATGCGGATATGGTCGCTGCTCATCGGTCAGATTCCCGCGAGAACGATGCCGATCGTCGGCGTCGTTCCTGCCTGCAAGTTCAAATCAAGTTCCAAAAACAAGCCGCCCAACTTCCGCCGGGCGGCGTCCTTCACGCTACCAACCTGCCCGAAACCTTCAAAGTTTCGCTTAGGCGGTCGAGCACTGTAGGAACCACCCACAGGGGGTCAAACCGCTGCGACGATTTTTCAGCACTGTCGCGGCAGGCATTTGGGCTATCGGACCGACTCATCCTCCGCCCCGCCTTGCCCCCCGAACACGAACCGCCGGTAAAAGGCGAAGTATCCCAAAAACGCCAGCGCCGAAACAACGAACTGGGCCACGAAGTACGGCAGCTCGAAACCCTTGTGCAGAATCAGGAACAGCCCGTATTCGAGCAACCGGAAAGCGACGGTCGTCCCGGCAAAATGTGCTGCCTGACGATACCACCGGCGATCCTTGCCGCCGAAGACCACGTGCCGCGCCAGCAGAAAGTTCACGCACCACGTCACCACGTACGCAATCGCCACCGCCCAGGTTGTTCGAACGTCAAACCCCTCGTGCAACAACACCGCCGTCCCGATGTTGGTCGAGAAGCCGATCGCACTGCTTCCGCACCACTTGGCGAATTGCCAAACACCCCGCTTCACCCGGCATCCCGCAACCGCGTCAGCGCCATCACCGCGTACGCGGTTCCGTAAGGTTTGTGGTAGTCCCACATCGCGTAGTCCCAGAAACTGCCGTCCGCTTCCTGGTACGGGAGGACCATCTCGGCGACGGCTTCGGTGTGCTTGCCGTCGAGTTGCTCGACGAGCAGGCCGGCGTGGTACATGGCGTAGTAGTAGTAATAACCGCTGGTCTGGTACCACGCTTCGTGGGGAAACGGGCGCTTGCGGCCCATGTTCAGCCAGGCGTGTTCCTTCTGGAGCATCGTCAACGCCTGGTCGGCGTCGGCCGGGTCGCCGTGTTCATGGTCGTAGAGGCCCAGGGCCCAGACACAGGCCTGGGTTCGACCGACGGCGCCGCGCTCACGGTTGGCCCCCATCTGGGGCCGGTACTTCAGGCTGCCGCTGTAGAGGTAGGTGCCCAGCGGCGTGCGCATTTCGGCAAGGCGGCGGACGGCACGGTCGACCAACTCCCGCGGAACGTCGAGGCCGGCGGCCTTGGCTTCGTGGAGCGCGCCCAGCGCGGACGCGGTGCCGAAGGACGTCGGGGCCATGCTCGGCTGTTGCGTGCCGGCCTCGAAGTCGTAGTAGTTCCAGCCGCCGACATAGACTTCGTAAGACTTGAGTTTCTCGAGTTGCCAGTTGGCCGCGGCACGCATCTCTGCGTCGTCGGGCGTGCGTTGTAGCTCCCGGCTGAGTGCCTGTAACGCATAGGTGTGCGCCCAGGTGTTGTACATGATTCGGCTGTTGTCGCGTCGGGCATCGCCCTCTTCGACCAGGTAACGCACGGCCTTTCGGTACGCATCAGTGTCGCGGTGGCCGGCTTCGTCGAGGGCCATGGTGGCCAGCGCGGTGGTGGCGACGCGGAAGGCGTCGTGGCTGCCGGGAACCATGGAGTAGATCTCGGTACCGCGCGTCTCGGTGCCGGTGCCCCAGGAGCCGTCGTCGTTCTGATCCGCGATGAGGAATGCGACGGCGTCGCTAATCGCCTCGTCGATCGAATCTCGTCGGCGGACGGGTTGGAGGTACGGGTCATCGGCATCGGCGGGCCGGGTGGCCGGCTCCGCCGCCGGGTCAAAAGGGCGCGTGGCCGGACCGCCTTTCGTTTGGGCGGCGATCAGTTCCGCGGCCGCTGGCGGGCAGCAGTTGAGCTGACCCGCTGCTGAAGCCGTGGCCTTCGTGAGAGACACCGTGACGTTGGCGGTGCTGGCGGGGGCGATGTTGCTCGGGGCATCGACTTCGATGACGACCTTGAAGAAACGCTTTTGCCCCTTCTGCATCGGGGTCGGCGCGATGGAGACGATCGTTCCGACGACGGACTCGTCGATGGACGGGGTGGTGACTTCGACGCTGGTGCCGGGCTCGACATCGAAGCGGTTGGCTTCGGGCACGGACGCCTCGACCTGCATACTGCCGGGTCGGAGGAGCGTCATCAACACGCCCTGCGGTTTGAACTGGGTGCCGGTGTCGAACCGCGTCGGGTCACCGGCTGCCCACTGCTCGCCCTGCATCTGCCCGTACAAGAGCACGCCGTCAGCCGGTGCCTTGACCTCCAACAGCGCGGCATCGGCTTCAAGTTCCCCAAGGGCCTCGCGAGCCTTGTCGTCGGCGATCCGCTTGGTCTCGAGATTGGTCGCACGCTGCACCTGCGCAAGCTCCTGGGCAATGCGCGTCCGTTGCAGATTCTGCTCGGCCCTGGCGATGCGGTCGGCGATCGCGTCGCGCTGGACTTTGTAGTCGTACTCGAGGGTTTTCTTGCTACGAGCTTCGACCACGGCTTGGCGAGCCTTGATGCGTTCGAGTTGGCGGATGGCACGCTTGACGACGATGTCGGCCGTCGCGTTGGTCAGCTCCTCGCTCTTGTACATCTTGCGGAGTTGTTCGAGTTCCTCCTCGTTGTCGGCGATCGAGTCGAGGTTGCTCTGGATGGCGAGCTCGGCCCCGTATTGCAGGTTCTTCCCGTCGGCCTCATCGAACCAACGCAACGCCTCATGAGACTCGGCGACTTTCCGCTCGGCGGTCGCGAGTTCAAAAGTCTCGATCTCGGCGTCGAGCTTGGCCTGTGCCTGGGCGTTGCGGAGTTGGGCTTCGGCAAGAGTCAGGGCGCGTCGGGCGGCGTCACGTTGCTCGGCGAGATCGTCGGCCTTGAGCTCGAGAATCGTCTGGCCTTTGGTGACGGTCGCGCCGTGCGTCACGGCTTCGATGACTTCGACACTCCCGCCATAGGCCGCGAGATCGAGCTGGATCGCAACCGCATCCGCCGGGATGAACACCCCGGCGAAAGTCAGTTGCTCGGCCGCTTCTTCGGCCGGCGGCGCCTCGGCCGGCCCGGTGGCAGGCGTGACACCTTTGGGCGTAGGCGGCGGCGGGTCGGCAAGAACGATCGACGCGGCGATCAGCAACACAACAGCGGCGAGGCTTTGCTTCATACGAGGGTTGTAACACCTGCGCGGCCCACAGCGAAGTCCTTATCCAGACTATCAAGACAATCGTCACGCTGGACCCAAGTGACGGAAGGATTCCTTGACTGGCCGGCAGCCGCCCAGTTAGGTTCGAGCCCGCAGACCGACCAAACGAGGGGTCGATCTGTGTCTTTCGTACCCAGGAAACGAGGAAATGAGAATGAACCTAGTGCCCCGCCCGTCCAAGACGGGCATTGCTGTTGCGTTGGCGTCGATCGCCACGCTTTCGACCGTTCCGGCACTCGCCCAAACAACTAACTGGACACAGGCGACCTTAGGTGACATGTGGCAAAATCCGGGTAACTGGTCGGCCGGTGTGCCGACTGCCGACACGACCGCCGAGTTCGATAACGACGCGAATCCGATCATCAATCGAGTGACGGTATCCGCGGACGCGTTCGCTTCCCGACTGGTGTTCCTGGATGACGTTGCCGGGATTACGAACGATCTCAACGTCAGTTTTCAGGACACCAGCGGCGGCATCGCCACGCTCAACACCCAACTGCTTGAGTTCAGACCCGGTGTTGCCGGTTTCGGTGTGGTCGAGATGCAAGTCAACTTCTTCGACATGAACGTCGTGAGCGACGACGGGTTCCAGTTCGGGCCCAACAACACCGCGACCGTGCTCGGCGACACATTCGTATTCGTCAACCGTTCGACCATCCGCTCCAACGACGACAACAGCACAGCAATCAACGGGTTCAACGCAACGTTCGAACTGGTCAACGGCTCACACGTCGTTAATGACGGCACACGCGCGATCGCCTTCCGAGGCGATGGCGAGTTGGTCGTCAGTGGCGGAAGCGACTTCGGCTGGAACTTCAACACCACCGCGAACAACCAAGTCTTCATCGGCAGCGGCGGCGGGCGGCTCAGCAAAAGCGCGAACCTTGACGGGTCGGTCAACATGGCCTCCGGCGGTCCGTTGACCTTCGGCAGGAACGGCGACACGACGTTCCGCAGTGCTGTCTTGAACGGCGTCGTCGCTGGGCCCAGCGGGATCACCATCGACGGCGACAACTACGACGTGCAGCTCAACGCTTCGAACACGTTTACCGGCGACATCCTACTGGCCGGTGGCCGGCTGCTGGTCAACGGCGGGCCCAACCTCGGCGCATTAGGTAAAGACATCGTCTTCAACGGCGGCACCTACGCGCCCGGTGGCAGCTTCGCAACGGCGATTGAAACGCGCTTCGACGGCGACGGCACCATCGACACGAGCCGCACCGGGGGACTTCACGCGCTTGCCGCTGCAACCAAGGGCACCGGCACGCTCACCAAGACCGGTGCCGGCGAACTCCGCCTGGACCGCTCGGGTGCCAACTTCACCGGCAACTACGTCATCGACGAGGGGATGCTCCGCGTTAACCAATCGAACGCTGTCAACGAGCGCAACAGCGTCACGATCCACGCCGACGGCCGATTCCAAATCAGCCAGACGGCGACCGTCAAGGACGTCCGCGGCAGCGGCATTCTCGCCGTTGAAGTTGGCACCATCCTCCGCATGGGCCAGCTCAGCCCGGCCGGCCCGACGCCCGACGGCAGCATCTTCGGTACCGGTACGATTCTTAAGCAAGGCGGATCGTTCCAACGTTTCTCGGGCGACAACAGCGGCTTCGCCGGCAACTGGGACGTTGATGCGAGAAGGCTTACCCTCGCGGGTCCCGACGCCGCCTTTGCCGATGCGGCCGTCGCAGCCGGCGCCACACTGCGGCTAGAGCAGTTCGCCGACACAACCGTGTCCTACGACGGCAGGATCAGCGGGACAGGCACCGTGGAAGTCATCGGCCGCTACAACATCACGGGCAACAGCGGCGGCTACACCGGTGACACTTTCGTCGACGGCTTCCTGGGCGTCGACGGCCTGCTCGGCGGCAACGTCTTCGTCGGCAACGACAGCATCCTCGGCGGCGACGGCACGCTCGGTGATGTGACGCTCAACGGCACTGGACGCATCGCTCCAGGCACCGACCCCCTGCTACCTGCCGGATCGGTCATCGGAAGCCTGGAGACGTTCAGCCTGACCATGGGCGACGACAGCTCGATGGAGATGCAGATTCTCGGTTCCGCCGGCGGCGAGGGTGATCTCATCACCGCCAACGTCGTACAACTGGACGGCGATCTGGTCGTGCGGCTCGATGCAGCTCCCGTCTTCACGTTCGAGCCATCGGTCGGCGACAGCTTCCTGATCGTCGCGAGCAGCAATATCACCGGCAGCTTCGACAATGTCGCCTTCGGTGAACGCATCGAGGTCACAGGCAGTGGCGTCGGCAGCTTCACCGTGCTCAACATCGACGGCGGGATTTTGCTTGCCGATTACCAGATTCCCGAGCCGAGCGTGCTGGGGTTGCTCGGTGCGGGCGTGCTGTTGATGCGTCGGCGTTGAGATTGCTCGGTAACCAACGCGAATGACCCGCGCCGTTGCTGGCGCGGGTCATCTGCTTCGTGGTGTAGTGCGGGGATTAGCCGACTTCTTCGAGGATCGCCTTGGCGACGTTGCCGGGGACCGGGGCGTACTTGAGCGGCTCCATGGCGCTGGCGGCACGGCCCTGGCTCATGCTGCGCAGATCGGTCGTGTAGCCGAACATCTCCGCGAGCGGGACCTCGGCCTCGATGATCTGCGTGTTACCCTGCTGACGCGTGTCGGCGATGATGCCGCGGCGACGGTTGAGGTCGCCGGTGACGTTACCGACGAAGTCCTCGGGCGTGGTGACGGTGACCTTCATGATCGGCTCGAGCAGTTGCATGCCGGCCTTCTTGCAGGCGTCCTTGAACGCCAAGCCACCGGCCAGTTCGAAGGCGACCTGGTTCGAGTCGACGTCGTGATACTTGCCGTCGGTAAGCGTGACCTTCACGTCGATCATCGGGTAGCTGGCCAAGACGCCGGTGCGGGCGGTCTGGCGGCAACCCTTCTCGATCGACGGGATATACTCACGCGGAACCGAGCCGCCGACGATCTTGTTCTCGAACGCCATCTGGTCGCCGAACTTCAACTCGTCGGCCTCGGCCTGCTCGGCGGTGTAGGGCTCGATCTTGATGTAGCACTCGCCGAACATGCCCGAACCACCGGTCTGCTTCTTGAGCTGACCATGACCCTCGGCCGGACCCATGATCGACTCGCGGTAACTGACCTTCGGCTTACCGACGTTGATGTCGACCTTCAGGTCACGGGTGAGTCGGTTACGGATGATCTCCAGGTGGAGCTCACCCATGCCGCCGATGATGGTCTCGCCGGTCTCGTCGTTGTAGTTTGCGTGGAAGGTCGGATCGATGCGGCGCATCTGCACCAGCGCGTCGCCGAGCTTCTGTTTATCGCCGGCCGACTTGGGCTCGATGCTCATGCTGATCACCGGCTCGGGGAACGTCGGACGCTCCAGCACGATCGGGTGATCCGGGTCACAGATGGTGTCACCCGTGAGCACGTCCTTGAGGCCGATGCACGCGATGATGTCGCCCGCCTCGCCCTGCTCGAGCGCGATGCGGTCGTCGGCCTGCATCTGGAAGATTCGGCTCAGGTTTTCCTTACGGTCACGGTTGGCGTTGAGCACGCGGGTCCCCTTGGGCACGGTGCCGGAGTAGACGCGGACAAAGGTGAGTTCGCCAAACTTGTCGGCGACGATCTTGAACGCGAGGCCACAGAACGGCTCGTCCGGATCGCAGTGACGCTCGATCTTCTTCTCTTCGTCCTTCGGGTCCGTGCCGACGACGGCCGGAAGGTCCAGCGGGCTGGGCAGGTACTCGATGACGCCGTCGATGAGCTTCTGGACGCCGACGTACTTGAGGGCCGAGCCGCAGAAGACCGGGTGGAGCTTGAAGTCGATGGTGCCACGGCGGATGGCGGCCTTGAGTTCGTCGCGGCCGATCTCCTCGCCCTCGAGGAACTTCTCGGCGATCGCGTCATCGACATCGGCGACGGCCTCGATCAGCTTCTCACGCCACTCGTCGTACTTGGCCTTGTGGTCCTCGCTCAGCGGCTTCTCGACGACCTCGGTACCTTGGTTCTCGCCCTTGAAGTGGTACTCGACGCCCATGATGAGGTCGATCATGCCTTCGAAGGTGTTGCCTTGGCCGATCGGATACTGCACGGCAACTGCGGGCGCGCCGAGGCGCTCGTGGATGCTGTTGAACGAGAAATCGAAGTCGGCGCCGAGCTTGTCCATCTTGTTGATGAAGCAGACGCGCGGCACGTTGTACTTGGTGGCCTGACGCCAGACGGTTTCGGACTGGGCCTCGACGCCTTCCTTACCGTCGAACACGGCGATGGCACCGTCGAGACAGCGCAAGGACCGCTCGACCTCGGCCGTGAAATCCACGTGGCCGGGGGTGTCGATGATGTTGATGCTGTGCATCACACCCTTACGCATGATCTTCTGACCACCGCGGTTGTCCTCGTGCTCGCCCATCTTCTCGGCGGTCTTGTCGCCGTAGAGGAAGTTAGCGTCATGCTCGTAGAGCCACGGGGCACTGACGGCGGCGGAATAGATCGTGATGCCGCGCTGCTGCTCTTCCTCGTCGAAGTCGGTCGTGGCAGTGCCTTCGTGCACTTCGCCCATTTTGTGAATCTGACCGGTGTAGAAGAGAATGCGCTCGGAGCAGGTGGTCTTGCCGGCGTCGATGTGGGCGGCAATGCCGATGTTGCGGAGGATGGTGTTATCGCGGGCCATGGAGACGGGGTCCTACGTGGTAAGTCTGTTTGGTAATCGGGTGTCGATCGGCGACGTTGAGCCGGCGAACGGGTCGAAACAAGGTTCAAAAATGACGGGCACCGCCGCGGGTGCGGGGGTGTCGGGGCGTGGGAGGTTGCTCACTGGCTCGCCATAGGTGTGCCGACCGGTGATGCGAATCGCCCCTCACAGCATCCCAACGGGGAAGCGAGGCGCAGACGATTGGCGTACACGCTCGATCGGCGGCCCGACATTATGGGCCTCGCCGGTCGGGTCAAGCCGCTCGCCAACACCAAAAACGGGGTCAAACGCAAACGCACGACATGCCGATGCCTAGACGGAAGGAGAAAGGGAAGAACTGCGCTTCCCGGGCGTCGCTCATGCGTGCTGCATTGTCCATCCAGAGTGTCCGTCGCTTCCTCGAGCAGCCGCGCCTGCTGTCGGGATTCGCGATCACGTCGATCGTGGCGGTGGTCGCCGGGAGCATCGCGGCGGTCAGCATCAAGCCGACGGCCGACCTCACGGCAATCGCCGCCGTTGAGCCATCGACCGACATCGTCGGCACCGAGGGTTTCTGGCGGATCGCCCGCGACACCGACGGTGTGCAGTGGTTTCTCTCGCCGGACGGGCAGCGCGAGTTCCTCAACACCGTCACCACCGTCCAGCCGATCCAACTCGGCCGCAAAGCGACCGGCCCGCATTTCGTCAGCCGCGACTGGTCCGGCGATGCCGACATGGACGGCGACCTCGACGCATGGGCCTCGGCGACGCTGGGCCGCGTGACCAGTGCCGGCTTCAAAGGGCTCGGCGCGTGGAGCCATCCGGTCTTCCATGATTACGACGTACCGATCACGCGGGACCTGAACATCTGGACCTGGATGTCCGGCCCGGCCAAGCGGTTGTACCACCCCGAGTTTGCCATGATTGCCGAGAAGGCCGTCCGGCAGCAGGTCACACCGCTACGCGACAATCGCAACCTCGTCGGCTATTACACGGACAACGAGCTGGACTGGAGCGACAAATCCTCCGGCCCGGCCGCGTATTTCGATTGGCTGGACCCGAGCACGCCGAGTCGGCAGGCGGTCATGCGATCGGTCCGGCGTGTCTGGGCCGATGTCGAAGCCTTCAACGCCGACTGGGACACGGACCTCGCATCGTTCGACGAGCTCGACGGCTGGACGTATCTGCCCCGCGATAACAACGCCGCGTACAACAAGCTGCTCGTCGACTTCCGCGGCCAACTCGCCGCGGACTACTTCGAGATCACCAGCAACCTCGTTCGCAAGTACGACCCCAACCACCTGATCCTCGGCGTCCGGTACAAGGGCTGGGCGCCGCCGGAGGTCGTGCGTGCCCAGGCCGGTCGCACCGATGCGGTGTCGATCAACTACTACGTCGCCGACGCTCGCCTCGACCGCACGCTCTTCGAGATGCTCCACGATGAGTCCGGGGGGCAGCCGGTCATCATCACCGAGTACAGCTTCCACGCCCTCGACGGCCGCAGCGGCAACCGCAACACCTTCGGCTTTTCCGCCCAGGTTCCCGACCAGACCGCCCGTGCCGACGGCTATCGTGAGATGACCGAGGGGCTCGCATCGGTGCCGTTCGTGATCGGGGCCGACTGGTTCCAATGGAACGACGAGCCGCCCAGCGGACGTCGCGGCGACGGCGAAGATGTGAACTTCGGCATCGTCGACGTCGACGACATCGCCTATGACCACCTGATCGACGCCGTCCGGGAGACGACGCCACGACTGAACGACATCCACGCCGCATCGAGCATGAACACGCCGGTGTGGCGGCGATCGTTCGACAAGCGACCGACATGGACGATGCCCCGGCTTAGGCGGGTTCCACGGATCGACGGAAACCTCGTCGACTGGTCCGAGGAACACCGGCTGCCGGACGTAAGCCGCGGCGAGACCGTCGGCCTCGAACGTTCGCCCCACCCCGAGCCCGAGACCTACCTCGGCTGGACCGACGATGGCCTGTACGTCGGCATGGTCGTCCACGACGCCGACATCCACGGCGCACCGATCACCGGCAACTGGTGGACGCGCGACTGCGTCGAGTTATTCATCCGCACCGCCCCGACCGACGACGCGACCGATAGCTACTCGGCCCACGATCACCAGTTCTTCTTCGTGCCGATCGCCTTCCCCGGCCCCGACGGCGCGGCCGGCTACACCGGACAGTGGAACCGCCCCGGCGACGCCATCGACGCCACCCTCTCACCCCACCCGGCCGTCATCGACGCCGCCCGCGTCCTGCCCGGCAGGTACGTCGTCGAGCTATTCATCCCCGCCAACGCCCTGCACGGCTTTGACCCGTTGGGCGACGACATGGGCGACACGGAGCTCGGCTTCAACCTGCACGTCACCAACTTCCAGAACGCCACCAGCTACTTCTGGTCCGCCCCCAAGGAAGCCCGAACACAACACCGCCCCAACACTTGGGGCACGATCAAGCTGGGCAAGTGACACTTGCGCAACCTCAACCCAACGCTGCGCAGAACGTGATATAGTTCGCCTATGGAAAATGCCCTGCGAAAGTCGTTTTGCGTGTCGGCCGTCTTCGTATTGGGCCTGGCCACGACCGCCGATGCGGCCGATCTGGTGTTGGACTACACCCACGACTCGTTCTTCAGCAACAACGCCGTGGCCAACGCCGCCCTTCAACAGGCGGCCGCCGACGTGAGCGCGGCGCTGACCACGTCGCTGGGCGCGGTGAGCGATAGCAGTACGGGCGTCGATGGAAGCTCGAGCCTGACGTTCAACTTCGAGCGCGGCTACACCAATCCGACCACCGGAGCGCCGGAAACCCTTAGTAACGCAAGCGCTTCAGCCAATGAGATCCGTTTGTTCGTCGGCCATCGGAACCTCACTGGCAACACGCTCGCGCAAGCAGGCCCGGGTGGGCTCGGCTTCAGCGCTAACGGCACCGTCGGTCCCACGTTCGCAACCGCGGCCGCCAATGCCAATGCGGCGGCCAACGCCAACGTCGGACGCGGCGGTGGCCCCACCATCGGCCGGCTCTCCGGATTCATCGGTGGCCAGCCCTATAACATTGGTTACGGCTCAACGATCGGCAACGTCTGGTTCGATTCCGACTTCAACAACGACGGCAACGCTGACGGCGTTAACGGCACGATCCTCGATGGCAGCCGATGGCACTTCGACCACACCACCGCTGTCCCCGGCGACAAGATCGACCTCTATTCCGTCGCCGTTCATGAGATGCTCCACACTGTCGGGTTCGGCACCGCTGCCAGCTGGGACGACTTGGTCTCGGGTCAGGACTGGCTCGGAGATTCGGTCGCCGCGCTCATCGGCGACGAAACGCAGGTCGACGCTCTGGCGGGCACCGACTCGGGCGGTCAAGCCCACGCCAGCGGTGCGTTCATGACGTCCGTTCTGGGTGATCCTTCGACAATGCAGACCTCGATCATGACCCAGACGATCAGCTTCGGCGAACGCAAGTTCATCACCGAACTCGATCTCGCGTTCCTCACCGACATCGGCTGGGACGTCACGCCGATCCCCGAACCGATGTCGGTCATCGCCGGCCTGCTGGGCATCGGGGGCCTGATGCTCCGCCGGCAAGCCGCGGCTTAGTCGCGCAGCCACGGTGTCGTTTTGGTCACGTTGCGGATGCGGGCTCGCACGGATGCCGCATCGTTGTGCCCCGCGACCTCGAGCCGATCCGCCACATCGGGGCGAAATCGCTCGTGCGTGGTGGCAAGCAGCGCCAAAGCGTTGAACGACCACGCCCGGACGAAGTTCTGCGGATGAGCCGCGAGTTCGGCGAGCCGGGCGTGCCAAGCGTCGGCCGTGGCACGCGTGACCTTGACTGCGGGAAACGCCTGCACCAAGTGCAACGTCATTTGCCAATCCTTCTCGTCATCGAGCAGGCCGAGCAACGTTTTCGACTGCGCCGCCGTGAGCCGGTACCCGCGCCCGGCCAAGTCCTTGAGCAGCCATGACGCCCCGACCGCACGGTTCACATCGGCATCCCCACCGAGCTTCAGCAGCAACCTCACATCGGCCGCCGTCGGCTCCCAACGCAGCGCGGCAGATTCAAGAACATCGGTGTGAACACCATCGAACTTCTCGATCTCCGCCGCGAGATTCATCCAGCCACCTCGCAGAGAATTCGGCAACCCTCGCGGAGCTTCTCATCCGGAGCGGCGAAGCTCACGCGGAAGTGTGTATCCCGACCGCTGAAGACATTGCCCGGAATGGTCAAAACGTTCTTCTCGATCGCGGCGGTGCAGAAGTCCGTCGCGGTCAGGCCGGCGGGTGCTTGCGGGAAGGCGTAGAACGCTCCGTCGGGCCGCGCGAGTTCGAACGTGCCCGAGAGCGCCTCGACGACGATGTCACGCTTTCGGCGATAAGCGGTGATGTGGCCCGACATGTCCGCGTCCAACGCGGCCAACGCCCCTTTCTGGAACGGACTCGGGGCACAAACGTAGCTGTACTGCTGGAGCTTGATCATCTGCTCGACGATCTCGCTGGGCCCGGCGACGTAGGCAACACGCCAGCCGGTCATGCCATGCGTCTTGGAAAAGCCACGGAGGATGAGCGTGCGGTCGTAGAGCATCGCCGGGCTGTAGAGGCCGTCGGTGTCATCGAAACGGAACGCGTCGTAGATCTCGTCGGTCAGCAGGATGATGTCGTGCTTGCGGGCCAGCTCGGCGGCGGCGCGGACCTCGTCGGGCGACATCGTCACGCCCGTAGGGTTGCTCGGCGAGTTGACGATCAGCAGCTTGGTCCGGGGCGTGATGGCGGCTTCGATCTTCGCGGCGTCGAACCGGAAGTCCGGGTAGCTGTCGACCGGCACACTCACCCCGCCGGCCATCGTGACCAGGTGGCGATACATGACGAAGTACGGGTCAAGGAACACCACCTCATCACCCGGATCGACCAACGCCATGATCGCGAGCATCAGCGCCCCGCTGACGCCCGAGGCAATGAAGACATCACCGACGTCGCGGCCCATCTCGGCGTCGAGGTCGGCTTTGAGCCGCTCGCGCAGTTCGGGGATGCCCTGGGTCGGCGTGTAGCGATTGAACCCGGCGTCGATCGCATCTTTCGCCACGGTCTTGGCGATTTCCGGTACGTCGAAGTCCGGCAGGCCGATGCTCAGGTTGATCGGGTTTTCCAACTTCGCCGCGAGATCGAACACCTTCCGGATACCCGAGGCGTCGACGGCTTTGGCACGGGCTGAGATCGGATCGGACATGCAAGAAGGGTAACAGCGCAAAACACGAACGACAGAGCGGGCAGCTCCGTCGTTCGATGATCAACCCGTGTGGGATGGAAGTGCTTACGCGGCTGCCGCTAACGATGGCGTCCGCAGCGCGGCGTTACTTCTTTTTCTCGTCGTCGTCTTTCTTCTTGACGGTCTTCTTGCCGACGCTGGGTTTACGGTTGCCGACTTTGGGCAGGCCGTAGACGCCGTCGGCCTCGGTCCGCTTACCGGATTCGAGCAGCTTCTCGAGCCGCTCGGCGCGGGTCAGGACGTTGCGATGGCGTTTGAGCGAGTTGCCGCTGCGGAGCGAGGAGTCGAGGGACATGGGTCTGCCTGTTCTGAGATACGGAATCGGATATCAGCGCACGGCGTTGGCCATGTGCTTCGGGACGCACAGGGTAGGCCCGGTGCCGGTGGGTGTTCCACCGCAATCGGCCAAACCAACGGCTACTGCCCCGCCGGGGCCTCGTCGCCGGTCTCCTCGGCCGGAATCGCCAGCACGCCTGCGGCATACGCGGCGATTTCTGGATCGGGATCATCGGTCAACGACGCCGCGATGGACGCCTGCTCCGGCTTGTTAAGCGACAACGTCGCCATCAATCCGCCCAAACGCACGGTCGGATCATCGTCGGACACCATGGCGTCAATGAGCGTCACCCGTTCCTCCTCGGCCGCGAGTTGAACCATCGCCAGTCCCGCCCAGGAGCGAACGGCCGGGTCGATCTCGACGTCGCGGGCACGACGGATACGCCGAGCGATCGCGTTGATCTCCGCCTGCTCGATTTGTGGGCCCTCGCCCGCTTCGGCGACGGCCTGATTCTGCAGCTCGAACAACTGCACGTACCGCGTGAGCGTCTGGATCGCCCGGATCTTCTCGCCACCGGCGCCACGCACGATCTGCGTAAAGAGTTGATCCTGCACCTCGGCGTTCCCAAGAGCCTTGGCACCGCGCTCGATCGGCTGGCGCATCTGCGTGCGGAAGCCTCCCGGCCCGGGGCCAACGCGCTCACCCTGCAACTGCACCGGGTTGGTGATCGCGCTGACGAAGATGGTGATCGGACGCGAAGGGTCGGTGGCCAGCGCCTGGTTGAGCACGCCGAGGTCGATCCGGTAGTCGCGCGTGGTTTCTTCGTTGCGATCAAGCCGGACTTGGCCGCCGATTTGGCCGATGGCGACCGCCGGGATCGCGCCCTGATTGCCGACCGAAGCGTCGAACTGCAACTCACTGCGAATCACGCCGCCGGGGCCGAGCGTCAGCGGATACTCGCCGGTGTTCGCGATGGTGACGCGGACGTACATCGGTGACCCGTACTCATGGGCGATCCGCAACGGCCGCATGCGCACGTCGTAGAAGTTGCGCTGCTCGGCCGGGTCGAGCAGGTCCAGCAGTTGGCTGGGGAACACCGCCAACGCGTTGCGAATGGCGGGCAGATTCTCGGGCGGCAGAACCCGCACGTTGAACTGCCGAAGCTGGTCGAACACGAACGCGCCGGTGATGCCGAACGGCCGGTCATTGAGCACGTCGCTGGCGCGGGCGCGAATCTCGTCCGCCGGTGCGTCCGCCGCGTCGAGCAACACCAAACCCATCGCCGCGAACGGGTGCTGATCCTTGACCGCGTCGAACTTCACACGGGCGGCATCGGGCGTGCCTTCACGCAACGCCTGAAGGCCGGCGTACGACACGATGAGCGGGTCCTTTTCGCCGACGAGTTCGGTCAGTGCCGCGAGCAGGTCGGGGTTGGTCGGCTTCTCCGCAATCAGCAGGTCGCCGCGAACCACCGCGTCGATCTGGCCGATGAGCACGTCCGCACGGAACGGGTCGGCGGCGAGCAGCGTCTCAAAAAGCTCAACGACGACCGCGGTCGGCTCACGCCCCGCCATGTCAAACTCCGCCTCACCCGCAAGGTCGGTGACAAGCTGGTCGAACCGGGCCGACATCTGATCCATCACGCCCTCGGCCATGATCTCCTGCTGCTTTTCCGAGAGCAGCGCGATCTGTTCACCGACGACGAAGTTCTCGGCGTCCTGCTGCAGGGTCAGCCCGATGACGCGGGCCTCCTGGGGCTGGCTGTTGATCAGCAGCAACGCGCCTTGGTCCACGTAATCGGCCGGTACGCCGCGGAGCTGCATTTCGAGGGCGAGTTCGTTGCCGCGCTCGTACCAGTCGAGCGCCTCCTCGAGCATGTTCAAACGGGCCAGCTCCGAGCCGAGCGAGGTCATGACCGCCGGCTGGGCCACGTTGCTCCGCAGCAGTTCGCACAGCGCGGTGATGCGATCGAGGGCGTCGCCGGTGCGAAGGGTCTTCTCGAACGACCGCTGCCGGGCGGCCGGGTTGACGTCGTTGAGTTCAAGCGCCTTCGCCAGTGCCGCGTCAGCTTTGGCCTGCTGTCCGCGTTCAACGTGCAAATCGTGCAGCTTCACGGCCGCATGGCTCCGCAGGCCGTCGCTCAATCGCTCGTTGTCGACGATCCGGTTCTGAAGAAATGCCACCTTGTTCTGGGCATTCTGCATGCCGGCGGTGACAAGGTCGACGTACTGGATCCGGGCGACTTCGTCGTCCGGGCGGAGCTTGCCGTAGTTGTTCAGGGCCGTCAGCGCAGCTTCCCGGTCACCGCGAAGCATGTGGACCGCCGCGAGCAGCCGGGGATGCCGGGGCTGCATCGGATCGAGCTGCGCGGCAGCTCCGAGCAGGGCCGCAGCACGGGTGAGGTGGTGATCCTCCAACGGCACGACATCGAGTTCGAGTTGTGCGATGAGGTGGTACTGCTCGGCGAGCGCGGCGTTGGCCGAGTCATCCTGCGCATGAGCAGCGGGCGCAAAACCGATCATCGAGCCGAATACGGCCACGATCAGCAGAAACTTACGGGAAAGCGATGCGGGCGACATGGGGTCAGTAGCATGCCACGTCAACGCTGCGGGACAAGTGCAGACTGCGCAAGATGGGTAAGCAAGTCGAAGTTTTTCTCGCCGCATGCCACCGACAAGCGCCCGACACCCCGGAGTTACGACCAAACTTATGCCAGTGCCAGGGCTAACGCCCCCACACCCGCGAGTGTCCCGACCAACATGGATGTCAACGCGATGCTCTTGTCGATCGGCGAGACGGGGTACACCCGGCTCGTCACGCCCCATGCCAAGAGGAGATGGGCCAACGCCAGGGACGACATCGCGGCCAGTCGCACCGTCCACGCGTCGATCGGCGTGGGCTTGGTGACCGCTTCGACGGCGAGCCAGACCGAAAACGCGACCAAACCAACGGCCACCGCGAAGCAAATCGCCGTCCCGAACCGCCAGCCAATACGTTGAGAAATATCCTGGGTCATCCGTTCGACTCTTTCGTTCTTATCTGACGATCCCCCGAAGCGGCAACTCTGCGACATTAGCCCCCGGAACCGACGTGGGACTATTTCAAAATGTCGCGAAGTAGGGGCCGCCCGTCAACCAGCGCCGCCGCTGATTCCAGTAGTGTGGCGCGCTCCGATAAGGCTCGCCCGAGATCACCCCGGCCGAGTTTCAGTTGGGCCAAGGCGATCAACGCACACCCCCGCCCCGCCTCCGGACCGGGCCGCAAGTCCAGCAGATTCAACTTGGCCGGGACGTTGTGGTCCATCGCCGCCCACAGCCCGAGCCGGCTCTGATAATCGAGTTGCAGCACGAGCAACGCGGCGAAGTGATCGGTGCTCAGCGGCTTGGACCGCAGGGCGACGATCAGCCGGTGGGCGGTGTGAAGGTCATCGGCTTCGAGCGCGGCCTCGGCCACGAGCAACTCGGTGCCGGACTGCATCGACGAACGCCCGCGAGTTTGCCCGAGGAACGCCGCCCCGGCGTCGACTGCCTCGGACCATCGCCCCTGGGCGTGACGGAGCACGGCGAGTTGGTGAAGCGTGGCCATCTTCAACGGCCGGACCACGCCGAACCGCTTGACGGCCTCCTGCATGCGATCTTCCGCCTCATCGTGTCGGCCGGCGGCGATGAGCTGGGCGGTCTCGCCGGTGATTCGACCCGCCCGCAGCGACCAGACCGTGAGCGCGAAGTACGCCGTCACCAGCCCGAACGCCGCGAACCGCGACCACGCCGCCCCGCCGAGCAGCGAGTACACGAACAGCCCCGCAACCACCGCCAGCAACAGCTTGTGGACCAAACGCCCCACCGTCAGGTCGCGCAGGAGCGTGGAGATCGCCGTCGATGTGTTCATGACCCCTCCTTCGCGGACTGGATCAGCGGCTCGACTTCGGGGTAGCGGCGTTGAAGCTCGGCCGCGTCGATCAGCAACGTCGCTTTCCGCCAAGCGTCGACCCAGCCCGGATCATCCGTCCTGTGCAACGCGACCGCCGCCAACGCATGCACATCGGCCACCCGGACGCCCAGCCCATTGCGGAAGAGGTCCAGATGATCGCCATACACGCCGAGGACCTCGTCGAGGTGGTTGGTCTGCACGTCGCGGAACATCTCGGCCAGCATCAGGGTGGCCTGCGCCTCGTCGGGGATTTCCTCATAGCCCGAGAGGTCGGCCCGCAGGTTTCGCAGCACCACGTCGGCATCGACCAGCCGGTCGCACCGCAGTAGCGCCATGGCCTGCCCGGCCAGTAGTGTCGCCGTCGCGGGGCCCTGGATCCGTTCCAACAACGCCCCCTGCACCGCGGCGGCCTGGTCGTGCATCCCGTCGCGGCCCAGAAGCACCGACCACAGCGTCAGCACTTGCACCTTGGCCTGAGGATTGACGAAGTCCTTAGCGAGCAACTTCGCGGTCAGCCGGCGGGCCGAGTCCCAGTTGCGCAGGCGGATCATGTCGTAGAGCGTCTCGGCCCAAACTTGCTCCTGGCGAAACTGCCCGGCCGACCCGCGCACGCTCCAGAACGCGGCGATCGCCGCACTGCCGAGCAGCATCACGCCCGCCAACCGGGCCGGAAGCATGAACCCGCCCGCCCCGGTCGCCAAAAGCAGTGCCGCGATGCCCGAGGCCGCCCCGATCATGAGGAGGTATTGCGGCGGAAAACGTCGCCGGGGCTGCAACGCCTGGGCAACGAGCATCTCGGGTTCGAGCAACACCCCCGAGCTTAGCGCCGCGCCAACCCCGGTTCCGGGATGGGGTTTCGCCCGGCCGACCCGGACACGAGGTCGGTTGCGATATTGCCTATTTGCACGACAGGCTTACAAACCCGTTCGGTTTCCCTTACCATTGCTCAGCGACCGCGCCGCGAAGGGTCGAACCGCCCTTCCGCACAACCCACTACAAACACGCAGGAGATTGCGTCATGCACATGATCGAAGCGGTGATCAACACCGACAAGCTCGACGCCGTTAAATCATCACTCGCCCAAATGAATGTCCTCGGGCTCACCGTGATCGACGCCAAGGGCTACGGCCGACAGCTCGGACACAAAGAAACCTACCGCGGCGCCACCGTCGAAAGTTCGTTCAACACGAAGGTGCTGATCAAGGTCTGCGTCAAGGCCGAGGATTCCGACAACGCCGTCAGCGCCATCGCCACCGCCGCCCGCACGGGCAACGTCGGCGACGGCAAGATCTTCATCTACCCCGTCGCCAAGGTCGTCCGCATCCGTACCGGCGAGACCGACACCGACGCGCTGTAACGAAGTTTGAGATGTGAACGCGGAAAGGTGAAGTTGGCAGAGGGAACGGTCCTTCCGCAAACTTCACCCTTCCGTGTTTACACGTCCCACTTCTCAGTACGAATCGACGAGCAACTGCTCGCTGGGAATGACGCGGAAGACTTCTTCCGTGGTCGTTTGGCCGTGCGCGACCTTGAGCAAGGCGGCCTCGCGGAACTCGAGCATGCCGTCCTGGCTGGCCTGCTTTCGGATCTGGCTGGCCGGCGCACCGTCGGCGATGAGGTTGCGAATCTCCTGGGTGACTTCGAGCACCTCGAAGACGCCGGTCCGGCCGTTGTAGCCGGTCATCTGGTTCTCGGGCGTGGGGCCGGGCATGTAGAGCTTGGTGCCCTCGCCTTCCTTGAGCAGATGCTTGATGTCGTCGAACGTGTGGGTGGCGTCGGAGATGTCGATCTCCTGCCGGCTCGCCGGGTCGAGCGTGCGGGTGAGCCGTTGACTCACGACGCCACGCAGGCTCGTCGAGAGGAAATGCGGCGGGATGTCGTAAGCCCGCATGGACTGAATCGCCGCGGCGGCGTTGGGAGCATGGAGCGTGGCGAGCACGAGCATGCCGCTGTTGGCGGCCCGGACCGCCGTCTTGGCCGTCTCCGCGTCACGCACCTCGCCAATCATCACCACGTCCGGCGACTGGCGTAGCACCGACCGAAGCAACTCGGCGAACCCGACGCCGATGTTCGTGTTCGTCTGCGACTGTCGAAGCCCGTCGACGGCGTACTCGATCGGGTCCTCGATCGTGTTGATCTTGCGTTGACCATTGTTCAGTTCAAGCAGGGACGCATACAGCGTGGAGGTCTTCCCCGATCCGGTCGGCCCGGTGATCAGGATCAATCCCGACGGGTTGGCGATCATCTGCTGAAACCCGGTGAGCTGCCGCCCGGTCATGCCCAAGTCAGGCAGCTTCATCAGCGTGTCCGAGCGAACCAACAACCGGATCGCCGCGTCTTCGCCGTAGAGCGTCGGGATGATGCTGATACGCAGGTCGACGCTCGAGACGTTCTCGACGTCGTCATCCTCAGGCACATAGATCCAACGCCCCTCGGTCGGCTCACGCTCGTTGACCTCCATGCCCGCGTTGTTCTTCAGGAACGCCAGCACCCGCTTGCCCTGCTCCTCGGAGAGGATCGCGATGGGCCGGATCAAGCCGTGGTGACGAACGGACGCGCCGTAATCGCCGTCGTTGGCGGCGATGAACAGATCGCTGGCGTTGATCTTCACGGCATGGGCGATCAACGCGGCGGTGGCGTCCTCGGCAGACTTGGTCGCCACGTCGATCATCAAGGCGGGCGGCTGACTAACGGGATCGGTAGCGTTGGCGGTGGTCATGGCGGTCCGTTGGAAAGTGAGGCGTGGTTTCGGGATTCGCTCAGAGTTCGTCGGTCTGCGTCAGCTCGATGGCCGCGGACTCGTCATCGACGATGGGCACGACCCGGCCGACCTTGAGCAGGTCGAGCACCTGCTTCACCCCCGGCTGCACGCCGTAGAGAATCAGCATGCCGCCGGCGGTCTTGAGCTCCTTGCTGGTGCCGATCAGCCACCCGATGGCCGAGGAGTCGATGTAGCTGGTGCCCTCCATATTCATCAGCACCTTCATGGTCGACCAGGTCGGCCCGAGCGTGGTTTGGAGGGGGTTGGGCCCGGCCGAGTTGATCTCGGCAGCGGTGATGTTGCCCTGCGTGGCGACTTTGACGACGCCGTTCTTCTCGATACCAAGGAGTGTGATCTGCATGATGTGAACCGGTGCGAAAGCCGGAAGCGGCTGGCGCGAATGTAACAGATGGACGGGAAAGCGGAAGTGGTGCAATCAAGAGCGTCACGACGCGAATCAAGACACCCGGTCATACCCCGGGTCATACCCATTGCCGTGACATCGCCGGACGTCTGTACGCTTGGACCCACTCATGTCCCTCTTCCCGATCATCACGCTGCTCATCGTGCTGGCCTTCAGCCTGCTCACCGTGCGGGTGGCGACCGTCGCGCTCACGCTCACGGGGATCTCCCGGTCGCTGGCGCGCTTTCAAGCTAGATCGGCGTTTACCGGGTGCGGCTTCACCACCGCAGAATCGGAAAAACTCGTCAACCACCCCGTCCGACGCCGCATCATCCTCTCGCTCATGTTCCTCGGCAACGCCGGCATCATCACGACCGCCGGCGCGGTCGTCGCCGGGTTCGCCCAGTCCGGGTCGGCGTTCCCGTGGTACGTGCGCTACGGAATCCTCGCTGGCGGCCTGGGGCTGCTCGCCGCACTCACCCTCTCCGACGTCGTCGACCGAATTCTCCAGCGCTGGATCACCGTCGCGCTCAAGCGCTACACCAGCCTCGATGTGCGAGACTATGCCAACGTCCTGCACATCGCGGGCGAATACGGACTCGGCGAGTTGTACGTTGAAGAAGGCGATTGGCTCGCCGACCAAACCCTGGCCGATCTATGCCTCACCGCCGAGGGGGTGCTCGTGCTCGGCGTCGAACGCGGCGGCAGCTACACCGGCACGCCCGGCGGCGACTTCGTCATCCATGCTGGCGACCAACTCATCCTCTACGCAACGAGCCGATCCCTCGAAGATCTCGACAGACGCAAGGCCGGTATCGGTGGCGCACTCGCCCAAGCCGACGCCATCGCCGAGAAACGCGACCGCGAAGCACAGGAAAACCAAGCCGCCGAGAATGAGCAACGCCGACGCGAAGCCCGAACGCCCGACGGCATCGACGAGCCGGCAAGTCAATCCGATGCCGCCGCAGGAGCCGACCGGCGGTCGTAGCTGAACATCAGTTTGTCACTGCCGGCACCGCAGGAGATAACGCTGCGCATGACGTCCTCGACCTTCTCGTCGAGAATCGCCACGCACTCGCCGGGGACGTGAAAAATCTGCCCGCTCGTCGGGTTCGGGCCTGTCGGGACAAAGACCGTGAACCAGCCATTGCTGTGACGCTCGGTGACGAACGCGGTGACCATCGTCGGCGTGTCGTTGCCGAAGATGCGAACGAAGGCCACGGTCTTGAACGGGCTGGGCTTATCGCCGAAGAACTGCAGCACCGTCTCTTTCACCAGGTTGTACCCCGGCGCGAGTTTGAGCACGTACTCCTCGATGCGATTGTGGAACCAGCGGCCGAGCGCGGTCTTGAGCAACACGCCCGTGAGGAAGCAGATCGCCACCATCACGCTCAGCACGATGAGAAAAGCAGCGAAATCGACAGCCCAGGAATAAATCGACGTCGGCAGCGACTCACGAATCTGCCTGGCGACCTGATCCGTCACCGGTTTGAGCAAATCCCGTAGCGACCCGTACACCCAGTTGAACACGATCAACAACACGCCGACCGGCAGCAACACCACCAACCCACCCAGCACCGACGTCCGAACGAACCTGCGCACGCGTGACATGCTTCACCTTATGGCCGATGCGCCTCGCCACACGCCGGGGTGAGAAGTTTCGTAATCCGACCGGGCTTGATTACGTTGCCATGAATGTCTCAGCCGCAACCCGTGCCGTACGCCACGCCGAGCGTTGAACCCAAGTCAAGCGGGATCGCGCTGGCGTCCATGATCGTGGGGATCTGCTCGATCCCGGTCGGGTGCGTCATCCCTCTCATCACGGCCATCGCCGCCATCGTGCTGAGCATCATCGGGTTCAAGCAAACCAGCGAGGGCAAACGACCCGGCCGCGGCTTCGCGGTCGCCGGCCTCTTCACTGGCATCTTCGGGCTCATCGTCCCCACACTGCTGCTGGCATCGATCATGCTCCCCTCGCTTTACAGGGCGAGAGAAACCGCCAACCGCGTGAGATGTGCTTCCAACATGCGCCAGATCGGCCTGGCGGCCATCCTTTACGCCAACGAGGACCCCGACGGCGCTTTCCCGCCCGACCTCGAGACGATCCTTCTCACCCAAGTCATCGCCTCGCAGGTGTTCGTCAGCCCGTCGGGCACCGCCGTCGCCTCGACCGCCCCGGCCGGCACGCCGCTCACCCTCGGCGTCGACGTTAGCTACGTCTGGGTCGGTGACGGCCAAACGTGGAACGCACCCCCATCCCGGCCCATTCTCTTCGCACTCCCGGCCAACCACGGCGACGAAGGCGGCAACATCCTCTACGCCGACGGACACGTCAGCTTCGAACCCCTTCCCGCCTTCGCCGCCGAAGTGAACGAGCTGCTCAACAACGGCGAGATCACTCAGGAACAAGCGAACCAGATTCTGGGGAAGTGAAGAGCATGCAACATGCGATTCGCGCAAGAGTGCCAACCACATGACGCTCGACTACGCCAGACCTCTACGCCGCAGACCAATGGGGAAGATGCCGCGGCTAGTGTGGGTGACGATCGTCGGTGTGGTGCTGGTCGGCTGCTTGGGTATTTTGCTGATGCCCGCACTGAGTACGGGCCCCGAGCCACGTCGTCAGGTTCGCTGTGCAGCCAACCTCCGCATGATCGGCCTCGGCCTCATGCTGTACGCAAATGACAACGACGGCCAGTTTCCGCCCGTCCTCGCGACCGTCCTCGCGACGCAGGACCTTCGCCCCAACGACTTCACCTGCCCCGGGCCCAACGCCAGAACCACCCCTCCCACCGGGCCAGCCATGCTCCAACTCGGCATCACCCTCGACTATGCGTATCTCGGCGCCGGACTGACCAACACCGGCGATCCCACCGTTCCGATGGCGTTCGAGATCACACCCCACACGTTCGGCGGCGAATCGCGGCACAACATCCTTTAAGCCGATGGCCACGTCGACGCCGTCCCCCCGGCCGACCTCGCGCCGCTATTGGACCGACTCGTCGCCAACGGCATCCTCGCCCGACAGGACGCCGACCACATCCTCGGGAAGTGAGGAGTCCTCATGGCCGACCCGATCGACTACGAAACGCCGAGGGATCGCATCTTCAAAAACCGTTGGCCGCAACGCTGGCGGCCCGTGGCAGTGACACTGGGTATCGCATCGATGCCAAGTTGCTTGTGGGCCGCAGCGGCTACTGATGGTTGGACTTGGGCGGTGCTCGCGCTCCTGACCGCACCGATCGCCATCGTGCTTGGCGTATTCGACTTGCTGACGATACATCCTCGGCGCCGACTCGTAGATCGCGGGTATCGCTGGCCGATTATCTTGGGGAGCATCGGGTTGGCCAGCTTGGCAATGTTCGTTGTCCTAGCACCAAGCATGGGCAAGGCCCGCCCGTCGGCCCAGCGCGTGAAGTGCGCTTCCAATCTCCGCCAACTCGCGGTTGAAGCCATCCTCTACGCCGAAGACCACGGCCAGCTCCCGCCCGACCTCCAGACGATCTTCGATCGGCGGGTGCTTAACGGATACGTTTTCACTTGCCCTCATGACCACGGCGACAACCTCGATCCTTCCGTGGGCGAACCGCTGTTGTTCGGTGTGAACACGAACTACGTGTATCTCGGCCGCGGACTCACAAACAAAGAATCAGCCGGCCTGCTGCTCGCCACCGAACCGATCTCCAACCACAGCGGCAAGGGAGCCAATGTGCTGATGAACGACGGGACGGTGGAGTTCCTCGAACTCAAGAAACTAAAGGCAGTCCTCGACGACGCCGTCGACCAAGGTCGGCTCATGCCGGAACTGCGGGACATCCTGCTTGCCGACGATTGAAGGACGTCCCGCAGTCGACACACCCGACCCCATTGTGGTGGCGCTCGATGGTTGCACCATGCTCTGCGGACGTTTCTGGTGGCCCGTCACACGGATTTGTCTACCATGTTCTGCAAGGCGGGGCACCTGCTAACACCGCCTGACGCGTCCCAGCCGCTTCGGAGCTTTCCATGTCCGCCACCTCTTCACTCGCCAAGCGCTGCATTTCCTGTGGCAAGTCCGTCGAAGGTGCCAAGCGGATGAAGGACCGCAAGGGCAACTACTGGTGCTACGACTGCGGCATCGAGGACGAGCGCAAGAAGCGCGCCGCCAAGGGGGCCGCTCCGCACCCCGAGGACAACAAGGGCCACCTCAGCCAGTGTCCTAAGTGTCGTGAGTTCTTCCCGCCGGTCGACATGGTCAAGTCGACCAAGGGCAAGGGCTACATCTGCATCCGATGCCACCACGAGCCGGACAAAAAGAAAGGCAAGAAGGGTGGCGGTGGCGGCGGATTCCTCGCCGACATGGAACCGGAGAAGAGGAAGAAGGTCATCCTCGCGATGATCTTTGCACCGGTCCTGATCGCGCTCGCTATTTGGCTGAACTGGCCGAGTTGATCCCGTTGTTCTCACGATCGTGTGGTACTCCCGCGCTGCATTTGTTCTGGCCTTGGCCATCGTGATTGGCTGGGTCGTGGTGCAATTTCTGGCCGCCCGCCAACCGCTGCCACGATCGGTCGGCGTGCCGTCCACGGACGAGATGTGGACTATCGACCT
Organism: Planctomycetota bacterium; assembly: GCA_039182125.1. Classification (NCBI taxonomy): domain Bacteria; kingdom Pseudomonadati; phylum Planctomycetota; species Planctomycetota bacterium. Next base: position 60,230 of record JBCDCH010000005.1, on the reverse strand, counting down.
TACCCTCGGCAAGCGGGACGATGTCTCATTGTCCGACGGCACACTCACGCTCTCCGAAGCATCGGCGACCGGTTATCCGCGGAGAGGTCGGTGGGTCAGCGAGAGGATGCCGATCGGGCATTTCTTCGAGCTGCTCCCGAGTTGGAACGCGAGCTGTCCCCCGAACACCGGGATACGCGTTTATGCACGCACCTGGGATGATTACACCAAACGTGTGTCGCCATGGCTCGACTACGGCTACTGGGGTCGAGTGCCATTGCCCGAGCACGGCGAACGGTTCGAGCACGGGGCGGTGGCGGTTGACATCCTCGAACTGGACCGACCCGCGATCGCGGCTCAGGTCCGCGTCGATTTCTTCGGCTTCGACGTCGAAGGACCGGGGCCGACGCTCGAGACACTGCACTTCGCCTCACGCGGTCCGGCCGACCGGAACGAGCCGCCGGACCGGCCAACCAGCCCCATCAATCTCGATGTCCCGTTCATCGCCCAGCGGACGGCCGGCGATCGCATCGGCGGCGAGATCTGCTCACCGACCAGCGTCACGATGGTCGCCGCTTTCCACGGCATCGAGCCGACACTCGTCGAGAATGCGCTGGCCATTTACGACGTGGAACACAACCTCTTCGGCAACTGGAACCGTGCCGTTCAACGGGCCGCCGAACTTGGGCTGGCCGGGCACCTCGAACGTTTTTCGCAATGGGCGCAGGTCGAGCCGCACCTTCACGCCGGCCGACCCATCGTCGCGTCGATCAACTTCGAACCGGGCCAATGCCAAAGCTTTGTCATGGACGAAACCGACGGACACCTCATCGTCGTTCGCGGCATCACCGAGGGTGGCAACATCATCGTCAACGACGGGGCGAGCGCCGATGACGGTGCCGGAGCGATCTACAACGCCGACGAACTACGCACCGCATGGTTCGAAAACGCCGGCGGCGTCGGATACGTGATCTACCCGCGCGACGCGCTACCGTGAGCCGATGACCCCGCGCGAGCTTGGCTTTTCCTTCCCCGCCGAATGGGCACCGCACGCCGCGACGTGGATGAGCTACCCGCGCCCCGGCGGCATCAGCTTCCCCGACCGATACCAAAGCTGCCTGGAAAACTGGGCGCGTATCGCCCGTTCCGTCGCGGAGTTCGAACCGCTGCGGGTGAACGTCGGGCCGGATGACATGACGGAGGCCGGGCGTCACATCGGCGACTTCGCGGAGTTGTTCCCGATCGCGACCGACGAGCCGTGGTGTCGCGACCACGGGCCGGCCTTCGTCGTGAACGACACCGAGATCGCCGTGGTGGACTGGAAGTTCAACGCCTGGGGCGGAAAGTACGCCCCGTGGGACCGCGACGCCGGCGTGCCGAAGCAAATCGCCGAGACGCTCGGCCTGCGACGCTTTGAAGCACCGATCGTCATGGAAGGCGGCGCGGTCGACTTCGACGGGGCCGGCTCGATCCTGACCACCACCGACTGCCTGCTCAACCCCAACCGCAACGGCGACATGCCGCGCGCGAAAGTCGAACAACACCTGCTCGATTACTACGGCCAGCAGCACGTTCACTGGCTCACCGGCGGCATCGAGGGCGACGACACCGACGGCCACGTCGACGATCTGGCCCGCTACATCGCCGAGGACACCATCGTCATCGGTGTCGAGCAGGACACTGCTGATCCCAACCATGCCGCCACCGCTTCCGCCGTCGAACAAGCCCGAGCTTTTTGCGGCAACGTCGTCGAGTTTCCCATGCCCGACCACCTGGAGATCGAGGGCCAACGCGTCCCGGCGACGCACGTCAACTTCTACTTCGTCAACGGAGGGCTGCTCGTGCCCACCTTCGGCGGACCAAGCGACGACCGTTGCCTTGGCATTCTGCGCGAGTTGATGCCCGATCGGAACGTTGTCGGCGTCGACTGCCGCGAGATCATCTGGGGGCTCGGCGCCATCCACTGCCTGACCCAACAGCAGCCCGTCGGCCCCCGCCCCACCGGGACTATCGTGCCGTGATGAGCGAGTGGACCGCGGAGCAATCGAGCGCGTTGTACGGCGTGAACCAATGGGGCAAGGGCTACTTTTCGGTGTCCGACGACGGACATCTGTGTGCCCATCCGACGCAACAGCCAAGCGCGTCGATCGACATGCGTGCCTTGGTCGACGAACTCACGCAACGGGGCATCGCGACGCCGGTGCTCGTGCGATTCCCCGACCTGCTCGAACACCGCATCGGCCATCTCACCGACGTCTTCGCCAAGGCCCGCGCGGACTTCAACTACCAAGGCGAGTATCGCTGCGTCTTCCCGATCAAGGTCAACCAATCCAGGCAGATCGTCGAGGAGGTGTACGCGTTCGGCAAACCGCACGGCTTCGGCCTGGAAGCCGGCAGCAAGCCGGAACTGCTCGCCGTGCTCTCGCTCGTCGAGGACAACGACACGCCGATCATCTGCAACGGGTTCAAGGACGACGAGTTCATCGAGGCGGTCGTGCTGGCCCGCAAAATCGGCCGCAAGATCATCCCCGTCGTCGAAAAGTTCAGCGAGCTCGAAGCCCTGATCCACTCGGCCAAGCGCCACGGCGTTATGCCCGACATCGGGCTACGCGTGAAGCTCAGCAGCAAGGGTGCCGGCCGGTGGGAACAGTCCGGCGGCGTCCGTAGCAAGTTCGGTCTGTTCGTCTCGGAACTTCTCGACGCCCTCGCCCTGCTCCGCGAACATGACATGGGCGACGCGCTGGCGATGCTGCATGTCCACGTCGGCAGCCAGATTCACGAGATCAACGCCGTCCGCGACGCGATCACCGAGTTGGCGCGCACCTACGTCGAGTTGCACAAGCTCGGGGCGAAGCTGCGCTACATCGACATCGGCGGCGGGCTCGGTGTCGACTACGACGGAGCCGCCAGCCCGCACGTCGGCAGCATCAACTACGACTTGCAGGAGTATGCCAACGACGTCGTCTTCGGCATCCGCCAGATCTGCGACGACGCCGACGTGCCCCACCCGCACATCATCTCCGAGTCGGGACGGGCGGTCGTTGCGTATGGCGCGACGCTCGTCTTCGACGCGATCGGCTGGTCCGGCTTCGACAAGTTCGACGTCCCCCGCCAACCCAACAACGGACAACGCAAGGACATCCCCACACCCGTGCGCAACCTCTTCGACGCGTTGGCCGAGCTCGATACCCGGCCGTTCGCCGAGTGCTGGCACGACGCCCTGCTCGCGCGGTCGCAAATGGAAGACCTGTACCGGCTCGGCTACTGCTCGTTGGAGCTACGTGCAACGGGCGAAAAACTCTTCTTCGCCGTCGCGACCCGCGTGTTGGCCGAGGTGCGGAAACTTGATCACGTTCCCGACGAGTTCGCCGACCTGGAGTCGATGCTCAGCACGACGTACTTCTGCAACCTGAGCATCTTCCAGTCGATGCCCGACAGTTGGGCGATCGATCAGGTGTTCCCGATCCTGCCGATCCATCGCCTCGACGAGCGTCCGACCGGCCACGGGATCCTGGCCGACATCACCTGCGACTCCGACGGGAAGATCGACCAGTTCATCCGCCCCCGCGGCGGCGGCTCCGGACCCAAGCGCACGCTCGAACTTCACCCGCTGCGCCCAGACGAACCCTATTACCTCGCCGCGTGCATGGTCGGTGCGTACCAGGAGATTCTCGGCGACCTGCACAACCTCTTTGGCGACACCAACGTCGTCCACGTCAAGCTCACCGACACCTCCCCCGCTGGCTACGAGATCGACGAAGTCATCGAAGGCGAGAGCTGCGAAGACGTACTGCGGTATGTCCAGTACGAACCGAAGCAGATGGTGCGAGCGATGCGCAAGACCACCGAGACGGCCCTGCGGGCGGGCAAACTCTCGGTCGAGGAAAGCCGTGCGTTCCTGAAGTTCTTCACCGACGGACTCGAGGGGTACACCTACCTCGAGTGACCGATCAAGCCCGAACGCTGTTGAGCGCCAACCGTTCGCGGAGTTCGTCGCAGAACGCTTCGAGCTTCTCGGCATTAGGTCTGAGGAACAGGCACGCTCCGTCCATCCGCGACTCGATCAGCCCGGCCCGTTGCAACTCTTTCAGGTGGTGCGAGATCGTCGCCTGCGACACGGGAAACTCGGCGACGAGCGTCTTGCAGCCCACCTCGCCGCCATCGGCGTCGGCCTGTGCGATGCGGCTGAGCAGCCCAAACCGCATGGGCTCCGCCAGCGCTTTGCAGATGCAAGCAAATGCGTTCTCGGCTTCGGGCATTTCGGTATCACAACGCAACGAGACCGATTTGGTCAATGTTGAAAACACCCGTCGGCTCAGACCCGGACCGAGAGTGCGGTGCCGACGAGCGTGCCCGGACGGGTCGCGGCGAATGTCTCGGCAAGTCGGTTAGCCTGGGAGCGGGCCTGATCGATCAACGCCGCCCGCGCGTTCTCGGACTCGGTCAGCGCTGCGGAAATGTCGTTCATCCGTGTCGCCGCACGCTCCGAGCGGAGCAACGCCTTTTCCGAAACGCCCATCGTCGCACGCGCACCACGGGCAAACGCATCAACGGCGACCTGCTGCAGGCGGACCTGTTCCCGGCTGGCGTCGATCACGCCGAGCGCTTCCTCGTAACGACCGTTGTCGAGCAGCGTGTCGAGGTCGGTCAGACGCTGATCGCCGACGCCCAAATCCCCGGCTTCAAGACCGCCGGCGTAGAACGTGTGCCGCCCGCCCGCGATTGACGGGCCGGCGTTGAAATCGTCACGGGCGTGTTCGAGGTGATTGGACGCGACGCCGACCGATCCGGGCTCGATTTCCTTTTCGACTTCGTAAAGCTGGCCCGTGTTGATCGCCCGGAATCGGCTGTTTTGTCCCCACTGCAATTGCATGATCGCCGAGCCGCGATTTTCGAAGTACTCCACGCGAATGCTCTTGCGCTCGTTCTCCTCGAACGCGATGCTCTCCGACACGTCGTAGGTCGCGCCGTGGTTGGTCCAGTTGTCGATCACGAGTTCGTCATCAACCCAGACACGAATCCCGTCGTCGGACCGCGTGCGGAACTGATAGTCGCCGGCTTCGAGCGCTTCGACTTCGCCCTCCCACCGGACACTCACGTTGTCTTTCAGGCCGCTGTCGCCGACCTCCGCGCTGCGCCACGCGTGATGCACGGTCGCGTCGACGCCGGTGGAGATGAGCTTCTCGAAGTTCAACCCTTCGTAGTAGGACACGGTGAGACCCGTGCCGGTGTTGGGCTGCGTCGGTTCCGGCATGGATGCTTCCACATCCTCGCCAACCACACTGGCGATGGGCTTGCCGGTGAAAAGGCGTTTGCCGGCGAACTCCGCCGCACTGCTCTTGGTAAGCTCATTCATGGCGGCGTTGATCTGGGCACGGGCGTTGTCGGCATCGTTCTGGGACAGACCACCGGCGAGGCGTTCAACGGCGGTTCGCATGGTGATCAGCGCGTCATCGGCGGATCGGACCGCCGCATCGGCCGCCGCCGCCACATCAAGGTTGCGGGACGCCTTCGCGATACCGGCCGCATGTTGGCTGGTGTGGCGGGCGAGCAGGTCACGCTCGAGGCTGTATGTCGCCCGCCGGGTGCCGCGACCGGTCAACACTGCGGTGAGGTTCGCTTCGGCTTTGTGAAACGCATCGGCCTTTTGCCGGAGAGCGTCGATGCCGGCGGTCGGTGTGGCGGGAGCAGCGTAGGTGGTCGGAAATGTCGCGGCGGCGGTGTTGATCTGCATCGTGCTTGCTCGTGTCTTGGTGACGAGCAAGAAGTCAGATTCAGCGACCGCACCGACCAGATGGGACTTGCCCCACTGTGTCTCGTGCGTAAGCGCATTCCCCTACGCGGATACACCCAATGCCATCAGCGGACAGTCGAAACAGCCGGGCGATCGAATCGCCCGGCTGCCGTGAGAAATCGAATGGGTGCCTCAGACGGCTTGGCGGGTACCGGTCGCGATGGCCAACACCACCAGATCGGCCAGGCTATCGGCGTTGAGCTTTTGCATGACCCGGCCGCGATGCACCTCGACGGTCCGCTGGCTGATACCGAGCTTGAACGCGACCTGTTTGTTCGCATCACCCGCCGCGACGAGCTCGAACACCTCGCGTTCCCGGGGAGTCAGTTGGCCGATGGCTTGTTTCTGCTCGGGTGTGGCTTCGACCCGGGTGTCGTGGCGCGTAATCGCGTCGGAGATTCGGTCCAGCAGTTCCCGTTCGGTGAACGGCTTGATCAGCAGATCCTTGGCACCGCGGCGCATCAACGTCACGGCCGTTGGCACATCGACCTCGCCGGTGATCACGAAAACCTTCGGCGGCTCGGCACGGTCGGCGAGCCAATCTTGGATCTCCTGCCCGCCTTCACCGGGCAGATCGAGGTCGAGCAGCACGCAATCGTCGGGCTTGCCGTCGGCGTCGAACGCGACTTTGAAAGCGGCGGCGTCGGCGAACGTCCGCACGTTATGGCCGGCCCGCTCGAGAAACGCGGCCGTCAGTCGGCGGATCGCCGCGTCGTCATCGACAACATAGAAGTGGGTCATGGGATTCGAATGGGAGTAACAACGTCAGCCCCTGAGCCTCGGTTAACAGTTTCATCGGTCGTCAGGTCACGTCGCTGAAGCCGCGCCCGCGATTGGCCACCGGTCGATTAGAGGACGTTGGCGGTCTGCTACGCTCCCGGCCATGACCGATAACATTCCGCTGCCGGAGATGAGCGTGACCGAGGCGATCGCGGTGCTGGACGGGGAGCCGGTGGAGACGCGCTTGGAACGTCGCTCCGCCGGCTTGTCGCAGACCGGGCGCCTTGCCGAGCCACTTCGGACCGATCGACCCTACCCGCCGTATGACAAGGCGCTGATGGATGGGTTCGCGATCAAAGCGTCGGAGGTCGACGGCGACCGACGCGAGTTCGAAGTCGTCGGCGATGCGTCAGCGGGCACACTCGTCACCGGCTGGCAACCCGGCGACGCGATTCGCATCGCGACGGGCGCACCCTTGCCGCCGGGCACCGACGCGATCGTGCCGATCGAACGTTGCAAGGTCCACCACCGTCCAGGCATCGCCCCGGGCGAGTGGATCGGCCTGGACCGCGTGACGGTCCAAGGTGATGTCAACGCCGGTGACGCAATCGCGCCTGAAGGTTCGGACCGCCCTGCCGGGGCGACAATCCTACCGACCGGCTCACGGCTGACCGGGGGAACCGCGACCGCCGCAACTGCCGTGGCCCACGAAGCTGCCGTCTTTCGGAAGCCCCGCGTGCTCGTCCTTTGCACGGGCACCGAAGTCGTGCACGACGGTCAGACACCCGGGCGTTACCAGACCCGCAACTCCATCGGTGAGCCGGTCCGACGCCTGCTCGCCGCCATGGGCTGCGTCACAGTTCGCTACCGGCACACTCTGCCCGATGTCCGCGAGATTCTCTATCGCGAGATCGAACGAGCCTTGCAACGCAAAGCGATCGGCGGCGACGCGTTGGTGCTCACCGGCGGCATGAGCATGAGCCGGCATGATCACATCCCGAGCCTGCTGAAGAGCTTCGGCTTTGAGTTTCGCATCAACAAGCTGCGTATCCGGCCGGGTAAGCCATTCGTGTTTGCGGTGCTTCCGGCGGAGAAGTCGAACACCGGTCGGCCCAGGTACGCGTTCGGCTTGCCCGGGAATCCGGTGTCGGCGTTTGTTTGCACGCTGCGACTTGCATCGCGATTACTGATTCGGCTTGGCGGCGGCGATCCGAGCAAGGAGATGCCGCTGTTGCCGATGCCGCTGGCGGCGCCGTTGGAGAAGGCGAACGGGCCGCGCGAGTTCTACCAGCCGTGCAGGCTCGACGAGGCGGGGGTACACCCGCTGGCGTGGCGCGGCAGTGCGGACGTGTTCACCCTCGCCCAGGCCGACGCGCTGCTGGTTCGGCCCGAACAGGACCCGCCCCACGCGGCCGGCGAACTCGTGAAAGTCTTGCCAATCCCACGGTGATCGGCGACGATGGAGACTTCTCCATACGAAAGGCAACACCCATGCTCACGACACTCCTGCTCACCGCCCTGCTCACGCTCGAACCGGCCACCAAGCCCGCCGACGCGATGGAAGAAATGCCCCAAATGTCGCCGGAGGAGATGGCGATGATGGAGGCGTACATCGAAGCCGGCATGCCCGGCGAGAAACACGAGATGCTCAGCCCGTTCGTCGGCGAGTGGGAGACGACCTCGATCATGCAGATGCCCGGGCAGGAGCCGATGGAAAGCAAGGGCACTGCCAGCAGCGCATGGGTGATGGACGGCCGATTCGTGCAGCAGACCTACGCCGGCAACATGATGGGCATGGCGTTCACCGGCATGAGCATGACCGGCTACGACAACGTCACCGGCAAGTACCAGTCCGTCTGGGTCGACTCCATGTCCAGCGGAATGGCCATCGCCTACGGCACCGTCAGCGAGGACGGCAAGACCTTCACCTTCGAGGGCAAGTACGCCGACCCGATGACCGGCAAGATGAAACCGTACAAGCAGGAGCTCATCGTCGAGAGCGACGACCGCCACGTCTTCAAGATGTACGAGGCGATGGTGCCCGGCGGCGAGATGGTCCACACCTTCACGATCATCTACGACCGGGTCTGATCGGCACCGGCGTGCTCGACCGGCTCGCCGCGCGGGTCCGTGTCGGTCCGCGCGGTCATGAAGCTGAAAATGAGCACCCACAGGCAGTTCACGATGTTCGACATCGGTAGCTGCAACGCCGACGGCAGCGCGTAGATCGCGGCCAGCGCGGGAACCCAGATCATCCAGTTGGCGATGGTCTTGGGCAGCACCTCATCGAGGTACCACTGACGCCACTGCCCAGGGCGCGGCCATGCCTGCCGGTCGCGAATGCGGTACGCCAGCACCATCGTCGGCACGGCCCAAAACACGGAGTAGCCGAACTGATCGACGGCAATCTTCGTCGCCACGACCGGAGCCGCGTTGGTGTCGCCGAAGACCCACGCCTGCAACTGATAGAAGCCGTCTACCTCCATCCCGCGGTACGCCCAGAAGGTGACGAGCACGAACCAACCCCACGCGTCGGGCAGCCGCAGAATGCCGAACGCCCGTCCGAGAAGCAGCGGCACCACTGCCGCGAGCACGGCGGTGCTGATGCCGCTGAAGACGAAACCGTACTGCCGCTTGAGATCGGCAACACGCTCAAGCCCGTCATGCACCGGAGACACGAAGTAGTAGCCCAGCGCGATCGCCAACGCGAAGCACCAGAGCAGCAACCCCGGCCGCAGGTTCGCACGCCCCGCGTGCAAGCCGTCGGCGATCGCGCCGCGAAGTGAGAAGTTGACACCGACCGATCGCTCCATGCGCGAAGAGCGTAGCGCGGTCGGTCTCATGCTTTGAATCACCAAGCAGCCGGGCGATTACATCGCCCTGGCCTCGGGGATGTACGGGACGGGCTGAAGTTGCCTGATTGCGCCAGGTAAATAGTCGCGGCCAGGGCGACGTAGTCGCCCGGCTACTTGGAGAGAACGACCCTCGCGTGCGTCATCAATCCAGCTCGCGGATCTTCACGTTGCGGTACCAGACCAGATCGCCGTGGTCTTGCAGGCCGATGACGCCGCGGTCGGCTTTGGCGAAGCCGGGCATGCTGGCGAACTTGCTCTCGGCGACGCGCTGCGTGAAGTCCTCGCCCCAGAGCTCGGTTTCGAGGATCACCGCGCCGTTGAGGATGTGGGTGAGCTGATTGTCTTTCAGGCGCACGATGGCGTGGTTCCACTGCCCCGCGGGATTGGCCGGCGACGGATCGGGCACGGCGTAGAGCGCGTAGAGCGCCCCGGCCCACCGGTCGCGGCCGTTCTTCGCGTCGCCGTGGCGCTGGTCGTCGAGGACCTGCATCTCCAGGGCGGTGGTGAAGATCGGCTCGCCGGGTGTCTCGACGCCGCGGTAGAAAATGCCGCTGTTGCCGCCCTCGCTGATCTTCCATTCGAGCGAGAGTTCGAAGTCACCGTACGTCTCATCGGTGACGATGTCCCCGCCGCCGGCCCATTGCAGATGCAGCTCGCCCGCCTCGGTCGCGGCCCATGCGCCGGAGATGTCTTCCGAGTTCACGTTGTGCCAGCCGGCCGTGTCGCGGCCGTTGAACAGCAGCTTCCATCCGTCGGCAATCTCGGCTTCGGTGAGTTTGGGCATCATGACTTGCTTGGGTGCCCGGGTCTGGCCGGGGACCTGGTTGAGCGTGTACCACGCCTCGGTCGTCCACGGCAGGTTGCCCTCGACATCGGCCATGTCGACGAGCACGAGATGCACCACACGGCCCGGCTGCAGGTCGGGAATGTCGAGCGTCACGCGCGTCCGGTCATCGTTCCAATTGACACCGGACACCGACAGATCGCGCACGTCCTTCTTCGGGCCGCCGTACTGGCTGGTCGGGTCGTAGCGGTAGTCGACGACGGCGAAGTGCTCGGCATCGAACGCCTCGGCGGCGGGCTTGGTCAGCGTAATCGTGAAGCCCGTTTCCGTCGCGGCCACTTCGGCCATCTCGAACGGCAGCGTCTGTCCGGGCGTGAGTTTCTGGAGCCCGTGGAACTGCCCGGAGCCATCGCCCCAGTTGCCGGTCGAGCCGATCATGCCGACGAACAGATCGCCGTTGGGGCCGACGAGCAGCCGGTTGACACCGGCCTCCATGCCTTGGGTAAAGCGGAAGACCGCGCCCTGGTATTGGCCGTTGACTTCCTCGACAAAGACGCGCTTGACGCCGCCGTGGGTGACGTCGCCGTGGACCATGTCGCCGGCGTAAGGACCCCAGTTGTCCGGCAGCAGCGTCGGCTGCGTGGGTGAGTTGCCGATCTCGCCCTGGGGCAGCCAGACCACCGGGTCCGGCGGCACCAGGTCCGCCCACGGATGATCCGGCGTCATGTGCGAACCGAGAAACCGTGGCTCGCCGTCGAGCGGAACGTGACTCATCTTCGACTCGGGCAACCAGTCGCCCTGGTTGTCGAGCACGAACAGTTCGCCATCGACGCCGAAGCCGACGCCGTTGGGCGTGCGGACGCCTTGGGCGAGGACTTCGTACGTACCGGCATCGGGGTCCATCTCGATGACGACGCCCCGACCCGGCACCTGCGGCACGGTCGTGCGACCGCCGGGGTCGATCGCGACAGCGAGCGCGCCGTAGAGCCGGGGGCCGTCGTCGGTCATGCGGCCTTCGAGGCCGAACGCGAACTCGTGGAAGTTGGCCGACGTCGGCCAGCCGGTGACGGCGGCCTTGTAGAAGTCGGTCACGCCGTCGCCGTCCTCGTCGATCAGCTCGGTCAGCTCCTGCTTCTGCAGCACGAACGTCCGGCCGTCAATGTGGAACATGCCCAGCGGCTCGGCGAGACCTTCGGCGATCTTCGTCACCTCATCGCCGCCGACGAGGTAGACGCCGCCGACACGGTCCCATGTGCAGACGGCGAGTTGGCCGTCGATGAACGTCATGCCGCCGACCTTTGGCTCGAAGCCGTCAGGACGGAGGTTGGTCAGTTCGAGATAGGGGTGAACGCCATTGAGCGGTCGGCCGTTGCCGGCGGTCATCAACTTCGCGTCGACCCCGTCGGGCAGGATGACGTTCTTGGGCCCCGGCGAGGTCGGGCGGACCTGGTCGGCCTCTGTGAAGAGCAAGTCCGTCGGAATCGTCTCAAACGCCTCGTCGTTCATCTTCCGCCAGCCGACGCGCATGATCGCCTGACCCTTGGCCTCCCAAAGCGTGACGCGCAGCTTGTGAAAACCCTCTTCCAATTTCAAGCCGGTCTGCAGAACGTGCGGGTAGCTGGTGTTGCCCTGGGCGACGACGACGTCGTTGATCTCGAGGATGACGCCATCGTCGGCCTCGACGACGAACTCGTAGGTGCCGGCCTCGTCGACCTTGAGCCAGGTGTCGGCGGTCGCGAGGAACAGGTCGTCGAGTTCGTATGCGCCATCGATCAGCGTCAGCCCATCGACCCGCTTGCTTACGTTCGGCGTCTGCCCCTCGACCAGCGTCGGCATCAACGGCAGCTCACGACTCACGTCGTACACCCGAAGCGAAACGCCCTGCTCAAGCTCCACATCCTCCGAAGGCAAAACCTGCGGCACCGACGCGAGTTGAACAGCAAGACACGTTTGGAGGAGGAAGTTCATGGTGTGTGGGTTGGGGGTTTGAAGCCGAAGGATGAGTCCGCGAATCCTCGGATCCGAGTCGCGATCCGCACTCGGGGATTTGCAGACTCATCCCTCGGCTTCGGGCTCACGATTGAAAAGTGTTTCGCCCATCCAACGGCCGAGTTGTAGCCAAGTAGGCCCGTCGTCAGCTTCCAGGACCAACTCGTGCCCGCAGGGTGTGCGCAGGGTGCCCCGCACTTCCGGGGCCGTTACGCCGATGCTCCGTCGGTGGACGGCGCGGATGTCCGCGATGTACTCGACGATCTCGAGCCGCTTGCCATCGACTTCGGCCTCGAAGTGCAACTGAACGCCGAGGCGAACGTCGCGGTGTCCGACGTAACGCAGCGCAAGCTCGGTGGGCTCACCGTCGCGGAAAAGCGTCCAGCGGTCCGTGTCGCCAACCTCGTACACGATCGTTCCGCGGCTGCTCGGTTGTGGGCCATGGCGATGGTCGTAGACGGTACCGGTCAATTCGACGCCGCCATCCTCGGCCGGGACCCACATCTTGTCGAGCACGCAGCGATCCAGGTCGTAGCTCATGAAGCATTGGTCCGAAAGCGCGACCACCAATCGCCTTGGCTCGCCATCGAGGACGCAGCGGAAGACCCACGGGTCCATCGGACGTACCACGTCGGGCCGATCGACCGCCGGCCGCGTGGCGGGTGCCGAACCGAGTAACGACAAAGCAAGCAGAATCGCGGACATGAAAACTCCTCGGCGGGAGCTTAACGGATGCGGCGGTGCCTGTCGCGGGTGACGTCGTGACAGGCACCAAGCCGCGTTGCTCCTGCAACGCTGGACGCACTCCCTTGCGAGACTCCAGCGTCGCGGAGCGACGCGGCTGATGAGAAATGTGCAGCGACCTGCGGCGACGGGCCGATGCTCCTGTCATCTTGCCGGAGATCGTGGAACAACTGCGCGCACGCCACGTCCTCACGCTCTGCGTGATCGGGCTGTTGTGCGTGGGGGTGATCGCCGTGGAATCGGCCGCGAGCAATGTCGCCTCGGCCGACGCGGACGACCCGTTCCGCTGGACGCCCACGGGCATTCGCCACGCCCTCCTCGCGGCGGCAGCGTTGCTGTTTTACTGGGTCGGCACCCGCCTCGAACCGTCGAAGCTCATCGGCAAGCTCGCGGTGGTTGCGTTCCTCGTGGCCGCCGTGGGATGCGTGGCGGTGTTGATCCCAGGTATCGGCATCAGCGTCAACGGCGCGCGGCGCTGGCTCCCGCTGGGGCCGGTCCAGGTGCAGGCGTCGGAGTTGGCGAAATGGGCGACGCCGTTGCTGCTGGCGTGGTGGTGTACGCGGGAGGATGCGTTGAAGTCGATCGGCTCGTTCGCCGGGGCGTGCCTGCCGGTGGCGGTCGTTTGCGGACTCGTGGCGATCCAGGACCTCGGCACGGCGGTGCTCATCGCGGCGGTCGCCGGCTGCATCCTGCTCGTTGCGGGGGCGAAGCTCTGGCACCTCGGCCTCTGCACACTCCCGGCCGCAGCGATGGGCGCGTTCTTCGTCATCGACCAGCCCTACCGCGTCGCCCGACTCACCAGCTTCCTCGATCCCTGGGCCGACGCCGAGGGCAAGGGCTACCACATGGTCCAGGCCCTGGCCTCCTTCGCCCACGGCGGCTTCACCGGCACCGGCCTCGGGCGCGGCGTGCAAAAGCTCGGCTACCTGCCCGAGGACACCACCGACTTCATCTACGCCACCCTCTGCGAGGAGACCGGCTTCTTCGGCGCGGCCGTGGTCGTGCTGCTGTTTCTCGGCATCGTCGGCGTCTGCTGGAAAAGCGTACACAACGACGAGACCCCCGCCGGGCCGCGACTGCTGGCGCTGGGCGTCGGCCTCACCGTCGGACTGCAGGCGACGATGAACCTTGCGGTCGCGACCGTTTCCATGCCGACCAAGGGCATTTCCCTGCCGCTGGTCAGCGCCGGTGGTAGCGGGTTGCTGCTTTGCGGGTTGATGTTGGGGATCATGCGGGCCACGCTCCCCGCCGGCGAAACTCGCATACAATCCCGGCCCGGCTCGGAGCCGACACCACTGCCCGCATGACCCAAGCCGCATGAACCAAGCGATCGCCGCCAACCCGACCATCCTCTTCGCCGGCGGCGGCAGCGGCGGACACCTGTACCCAGGCATCTCGGTCGCCGAGGCATTGGTCAAGGCGATCCCGTCGGTGCGGCCGTTGTTTCTCTGCACCGAGCGCGAGATCGACCAGACGATCCTCGGCCCGACCGGCTTCGAGTACATCCGCCAGCCGATCGTCCCACCGGTCCGCAGTGCCGGCGGGCTGCTCAAGTTCTGGCGGAACTGGCGGGCGACGCAGGAGATCGTGCAGAACGTCATCACCGAGCAGGCCCCGGCAGCGGTGCTGGGCCTGGGCGGTTACGCGGCCGGCGTGGCGGTCAAACTCGCGAGCAAGTCCGGCATCCCCGGCGCGATCCTCAACCCCGACGTCGTCCCCGGCAAGGCCAACCGCTTCCTGATGAAGTTTGTCCGCAGCGTCTGCTGCCAGTTCGACGCGACTGCCGACCACGTCGAGGAATCGCAAAAGCCCAAGCTCACCACGACCGGCTGCCCGGTACGGCGCGACCTGCGCGAGCCGGTCGAACGCAAGGCCGCCCTCCAACGCCTCGGCCTCGAGTCACGCTTGCAAACGCTCGTCATCACCGGTGCAAGCCAAGGTGCCGCGACCGTCAACGACGCCGTGCTTGAAACGCTCCTGCGTCTGCGACAGGAAGGCTCGCTTCTGCAGGGCTGGCAGGTGCTGCACCTCGCGGGCAAGGACCACGCCGAGAAAGTTCGCGCCGAGTATCGCACGATCCTCGGCGACGCCGACGTGCCGGTGCGGGTGGTCGACTTCACGCCGGGCATGGCCGACGTGTGGAGCGTGGCGGACCTGGCGATCAGCCGCAGCGGCGCGAGCAGCCTCGCCGAGCTCACCACGCTCGGGGTGCCGTCGGTGCTGATGCCGTATCCGTTCCACAAGGACAAGCACCAGACGAGCAACGCGAAAGTCCTCGCCGACGCCGGGGCGGCGGTGTTGCTCGACGACCAGAAGGACCGCACGCGAAACGCCGACCAGTTGATCCCGACGCTCAAGGGCTTGCTCTACGACGCGAGCCGACGCAGTCAGATGGCCACCGCCGCCAAGACCCTGGCCAAACCCGACGCCGCCGAGCGCGTGGCACACGTGCTGCGAGCAATGACCGAGCCATCGGCGTGAGATTTTGTGCAAGGTTTGGCATGACGCCAGCGACCCTGTGGGCATGAACCCGACGTGCCCCATGGAGTTGCTCGAAAACCGCCGCCTGCTTGCCGGTGATGTCACCGTCGCCATCGAAACCGCAGCCGGCGGGTCGTTCACCGAGATCGCGTTGGACGGCGACGCCGAGGGCAACACGCTCACGGCGTTCGGTGAGAACACCGCCGCCGGTTCGAGCCGGGTCGTCGGGGGTGCCACCTCCGTCACCCTCGACACCGCCACGCTGAGCACCGCGGCCGGCCTGACCGTCTCGAGCACCAACGGCACCGCGACCCCCGCCGGCGGCTTCGGCGTCGGCTTCAACATCGAAGAACCCACGAGCCTGCGCTACGGGCTCAACTCCGGCTTCGACCTGCGTGGCGGCGAGATCCGTCACACCGGCACCGTCTCGTTCAACGCCGACGCCATCACCGTCGGCGACTTCGCCATCGGCTTCGACGCCGACCGCGTCGGCGGCAGTGCGTCGGGCTTCTTCATCGCCGACACCGTCGGCGGGCTCGGCATCCTCTTCGACATCGCCAACCCGTCCGTCACCGCCGCGACCGGCTCGCTACAGATCGCGAACGTCGACCTACTCGTCTCGCCGGAGTTCGCGCAGACGCTGCTGGACCTGAGCCTCGCGTCGGCGGACCTAACCGGTGCCGACGTCGGCGATGCACAAGTCGACGCGACGGCCAACCCGCTGATCGCCGACCTGTTCGTCGTGCAAGGCATCGACGCCGACGGCGAACGCACGCTGCTCAACGGCAGCGGGTTCGAGCTGATCTTCCGCGCCGCCCGCGTCACCGGCATCGACGCCAACCTCGGCGACGGCGATGACGACATCACGCTGCGCGATTACGTCTTTGAAACAACCAGCGACATCCTCTTGCCGCTAGGTGCCAACGAACTACGCACCAATAACGCCCGCTTCGGCGACCTCGACATCAACGGCAGCGGTGACGGCGACCTGTTCTCGTTGACGAACACCGCTGTCACCGGAACGCTGAGTCTCTTCGCGTCGTCCGGCGATGACGACATCGACTTCATCACCGGTCGCTATGCCAACGGCACCATCGACGCCGGCCAAGGCAATGACGAAGTCACCTTCAGCGACACGCGCTTCACTGGCGCCTTCAGCATCTCCGGCGGCGGCGACACCGACTCGCTCTTCGCCGGCGACGATGCGCGACTGAATCGACCGAGCATCAACAACTTCGAAACCGTCACCGACTTCGGGGTGGACCCGATCGTCTAACCCCCCGCCGGTTTCGCCGGATAGCCGGCCGCTTTGAGAGTTTCGACGAGCTTGTCGCGGACGTCGCCTTGGAGTTCGAAGCCGTCGGGTCTGGTCGTGCCGCCGGTGCCGAGTTGGGTCTTGAAGGTCTTGAGCAGGCCGGGCAGGTCGGTCGCGACGGGGTCGAGACCGGTGACGACGGTGGTCCACTTGCCGCGACGTTTCTCACGCAGGACGCGGGCTTGTTGATCCTTGGGCGTCTTCACCTCGCCGGCAGCGTCGCGGGGGCACGGGCAGTCGGCCATCACCTTGCCGCAGCGTTCGCAGGTGACCGGGCGTTCCAGTGCGGTGCCATCGAAGAGTCCCATGCCCGATCGTAGAGCGACCGTGCTAGGGTCGCGGCACGTGAGCGTTCCGCCCAAGCCCCCGCCAAAGCCCCCGCCAAAGCCATCGCCCTACGCCGCCTTCGCCATCCCAGCATATCGCGATTACCTGGCCGGCACGACGTTGGTGAGCATCGGCACTGCGGGTCAGGGTCTGGCCATCGGCTTCGAACTCTACCAACGCACTGGCAGTGCCATGAGCCTGGCGTGGGTCGGACTGTTGCAGGCGCTGCCGATGCTGCTGCTGACGCTCCCGGCGGGAGTGTTGGCGGATCGGATCGACCGACGGCTGATCATGCTCTTCGGTCTGGGCGGCGCGACGCTCACGTCGATCGGACTTGGGCTGCTCTCGTACTTCGAGGGGCCGATCGGGTGGATGTACTTCATCCTGTTCATGGACGCGGTATTTCTGCGGACGGCGTGGCCGGCGCGCACGGCGCTGCTGCCAATGATCGTGCCGAGGGAAACATTCGAGAACGCGGTGAAGTGGCGCAGCAGCAGCGGGCAGCTATCGGCACTGCTCGGGCCTGCGCTGGGCGGGTTCGTTCTGGCGTGGAGCGTGCCGGCGACGTACTTCATCGCGGCCGGGTCGAGCCTGCTGTTCATCGTGCTGCTGTTGCGTCTGCGCGTGGACACAAAGCCGCCGCCCAGCACGACGCCCAAGGGGATGGCCGGCGTGTTTGGTGATTTGGTGGAGGGATTGTCGTTCGTCTGGCGGCGGAAGATTCTGCTGGGGACGATCTCGCTGGACTTCTTCGCGGTGCTGCTTGGCGGGACGGTGTATCTGCTGCCCATCTTCGCGGAGGACATTCTCGGTGTTGGTGAGATCGGGCTCGGCCTGCTCTGGTCGGCCCCGGCAGCCGGGGCCCTCTGCACCGCGCTCACGCTGGCATATCTGCCGCCCATGCGCCGGGCCGGGGTGACGATGCTCGTCTGCATCGTCGGCTTCGGACTGGCCACGGTCGCCTTCGGCCTTTCGACCAACTTTTGGCTATCGCTGGCGATGCTCTTCCTCACCGGTGTGTTCGACAACGTCAGCGTCGTGGTCCGCCACACGCTCATCCAATTGGCCACGCCCGATGCGATGCGCGGTCGGGTCTCGGCGGTCAGCGCGGTGTTCATCGGCTCGTCCAATGAACTGGGCGGCTTCGAGAGCGGCGCCGTCGCCGCCTTGTTCACCCCCGTCATCAGCGTCGTCAGCGGCGGCGTGGGCACGATCGTCGTCGTCGCGATCTGGGCCGAGTTGTTCCCGGACATCCGCAAGCTCCGCGGGCTCGCGGATGAACATTCCGCGTAGGGCAGGCACTGCCTGCCACCGCGAAGCCGCTCGCAGTGGCAGGCGGTGCCTGCCCTACGGGAAGCGGCGATCGACGTCGGCTGTTTCCCCAACAGCCCGCACCTGCGAGATGCCGATGAATTGCTAACATGCCCGCGTTGCCTGCCACCACGACCCGCCAGCCCGTTGTTTATCGGTCCATCGACGCCCCGGCGCCGCGTAGCAAGTTCACGGGCAAGCGCGTTCACTTCGCCGGCATCGGCGGCTGCGGCATGGCCGGGCTGGCCCAGATCCTGCTCGACTGTGGCGCGATCGTCTCCGGCACCGATCCGTCGCTCAACCCGCGCACCTTCGCCCTCGCCGCTGCCGGGGCGACTGTCAGCCGTGACCAAGACGGCACACTCATCAACGGGCAGACAGACCTGGTCGTCCGCACCGCCGCGGTGAAGGATGACAACGCCGAGATCGCCACGGCGGAGCGTCTCGACAAGCCGCACACGAAGTACGCCGAGTTGCTCGGCGAAGTCATGGCCGAGCGGTTCGGCGTCGGCGTCGCGGGGACCCACGGCAAGACCACCACCACCGGCATGCTCGCCCACGCCCTGCTCGCCGGCGGGGTCGATCCGTCGTTCGTCGTCGGTGCGACGGTGCCGCAACTCGGCGGCGGCTCGCGGTCCGGGCATGGCGCCCACTTCGTCGCCGAGGCGTGTGAGTACGACCGATCGTTCCTGCACCTGCGGCCGGCCGTCGCGGTCATCACCAACGTCGAAGCCGACCACCTCGACTGCTACGGGAACCTCGACAACATCAAGACCGCGTTCCGCGCGTTCGCCGACCTGACACCGGACGACGGCGGACACGTCATCGCCAACGCCGACGATGCCCACAGCCGCGACGCGCTTGGCGGTCGGACGGTGACATGGGTCGGTGAAGCGGACGACGCCGACTGGTCGTGGGTCAACGCGACCGTCGACGCCGGCTGTTGGAAGGCGGACATTCTCCAAGGCGGCGAGATCGCCTGCGGCCTGCGGCTCTCGGTGCCGGGCAAGCACAACCTGTACAACGCGGTGATGGCGATCTCGGCGGCGGTGGCTTGCGGGATGGAGCCACGGGTCGCCGCCGAGCACGTGGGCACCTTCCGCGGGGCCGACCGACGCATGACGCACCTCGGGCGTTTCAATGAAGCCGACGTCGTCGACGACTACGGCCACCACCCCACCGAGATCGCCGTCACGCTCGATGCCCTGCGCCAACGCTACCGTCCACGCCGACTGATCTGCGTCTTCCAGCCGCACCAGCACAGCCGGACCCGCCAACTGCTGGCCGACTTCGCCCGTTGCTTCGGCGACTCCGACGAGGTCGTGCTGCCCGACGTGTACAGCGTCCGCGACGACCCGGAGGACAAGTTCGTCGGCAGCGCCCTGCTCGCCGAGGAGATCCGCAAGACCGGCCAGCCCGCCCGTCACATCGGCGGCTTCGACGACTGCGACGCCTACCTCCGCGAAACGCTCCAGCCCGGCGACCTGTGCGTCACCATGGGCGCGGGGGATGTGCATGTGGTCGGGGAAACTCTGGTCAATGACGAATAAATGGCGAAATCCGAATGACGAGGTTTCGGACTTCGACCTTCGGGTTTCCTTCGTCATTCGGGAACTCGTCATTCGTCATTCCACCTCGCTACCATCCCTTCCCCCATGCGTCTCGCCACTCCGTTTTCCGATCTCGATTACGTCACGCCCGACGCGCCGCTGGCGCCGTTGACGTGGTATCGGATCGGCGGGCCGGCGCAGTACCTCGTGCAGCCGCGGAGCGTTGACGAGCTCCGTGAAGCGGCCCGGCGTTGCAGCGAGGAGAACATTCCGATCTACGTGTTGGGCCTGGGGGCGAACCTGCTGGTCAGCGACGACGGCGTGCCGGGCGCGGTGTTTCGGCTCGACGATCCGGCGTTCAAGACCGTCAAAATCGACGGCTCGACGCTCAAACTCGGGGCCGGCTACGACATGCAGAAGATGGTGCTCCGCTGCTGCCGCGAGGGCTTGGCGGGCGTGGAGTGCATGGCCGGGATCTACGGCACCGTAGGCGGCGGCATCCGCATGAACGCCGGCGGACGCTTCGGCGACATCGGCAACAACATCGCCAAGGTCACCGTCATGTCCGCGGCCGGCGAGGTCTTCGAGCGCACCGCCGACGACCTGCACTTCGGCTACCGCAGCACGAACATCGTCGCACCCTTCATCCTCGGTGCCGAACTGGAACTGGAGAAGGACGACCCGGTCGCGGTGACGGACGTGACCAAGGAAGTCTGGATGTACAAGCGCAGCACGCAGCCGCTGAATGCCAAGAGCAGCGGTTGCATGTTCACCAACCCCGGCCCGCTGCCCGACGGCCGCACGACCTCGGCCGGCAAGCTCATCGACGAGGCCGGGCTCAAGGGCATGCGCGTCGGCAACGCCGAGGTTTCCAGCAAGCACGCCAACTTCATCCTCGCCCACGCCCCCTGCACCGCGAAGGACGTCACCGACCTGGTCGCGGTCGTCCGCGAGAAGGTGGCCGAGAAGTTTGGCGTCGAGTTGCAGACGGAAGTGAAGTTCTGGCCGACGTAAGTCGGCCATGTTGAGCGGCGACCGAAGGGAGCTTCCCGTGGCGCCACGCAAAGCTCCCGCTGGTCGCCGCTCAAAGGAATGATCATGCACGTCCTCGTCCTAGCCGGCGGTCCGTCCAACGAACGCGAGGTGTCGCTCGTGAGCGGTCGGGCGATCGCCGAGGGACTCCGCGCGGCCGGGCATGACGTGACGCTCGGCGACGTCGCGCCGCGGAACTTCGATGTCCTCGACGACCTGTTCGACGTGGTGTTCCCCGCGTTGCACGGGGCGTTCGGCGAGGACGGCGTGCTACAGGCGGAGTTCGAACGGCGTGGCATCGCGTTCGTCGGCAGCGGGTCGGTCGCGTCGGCGCTCGGCTTTGACAAAGCCCGGACGAAGGCCGTCTGGCGCGCTCACGGCCTGCCCGTTCCCGCCGACGGGCAGAACGTGCCGCCGCCGTGCGTGGTGAAGCCCAACGCCGGCGGCAGCAGCCTCGGCATCACGATGTGCCAGAGCGTCGAGCAACGCGATACCGCCCTTGCGGCCGACCCGACGGCCATCTGCGAACAACTGATCGTCGGCCCGGAGTGGACCGTCGGCATCCTCGACGACCAACCGCTGCCGCCCATCCGCATCGACACGGGTGACAGCTGGTTCGACTACGAGAGCAAGTACGCCGAGGACGGCGCGCCGCATTGCTTCGAGCTCAACGCCCCGGCGGAGCTTGTCGAGCGTGTGATGGCGATGTCGCTAGAGGCACATCGGTTGATCGGCGCGCGTCACCTGAGCCGGGTGGACCTGATGCTCGACGAATCGGGCGAGCCGTACCTCTTGGAGATCAACACGATGCCAGGGTTCACGCCGCGGAGCTTGCTACCGGACGCGGCAAGATACGCGGGGATCGAGTTTCCGGAGTTGGTCGATCGACTCGTGCGGATGGCAGTCTCGTAGGACGTGCGCGTGTCCTAGGGTTTGCCGCGATACGCACGCACCAATTCGACCTTCGGATAACAGAACTTGAGAATCTGGTCCCACGTTTCGCCACGCTGGGCAAGGGCTTCGACGGCGTACTGGCTCATGCCCACGCCATGACCGAAGCCTCGGCCCGCGAACACGATCCGCTCGCCGCTGACCGTCGGCTCGACCCAGTTGCCCCACGATTTGCCAACCCGTCCAAGCAGGTTCCGCATGGGCTCGGCCCCCACCGTTGCGGTGTTGCCCGATCGATCGATCAGGACATAGCGAGTCGGCCGACGCAAGTCGTTGCGCGCGTCGACCTGAACATTGACGATCGGACCAAGCCCGGCGGCGGGATGATTACGATCGGCGGCCCACCGCTTGACGGCCGCGTCAAACTCGCGCCGGGTCGTCTCGATCGTCCAGCGGTAGCGCGAACTTTGATTGTCGAGGTCTCCGTATTGGACGGGGGTGTTGATCGGGTCGATCCGGTTGACGGGCGAATCGCCGAACGCATCGACGGCCCCGATCGACGGTCCGCCGGAGGTCGAGGAGTAATACGCCTTGAAAATCCGGCGCGGCTTGCCATCGGGTGCAAACGCCAGCACGACGCCCGCCGTCTCGGCGACAGCACGGCGGTCGTTGTCGGTCCACTTGTCGATCGGCACATACGCCTGATCGCGCGTGTCGCCGAAGACGTCCCAATGACCACGATCGAGCGTCTTCGTCTGGAACAACGCATAGGTCCGCGCGGCCACCGCTTGAGCCTTGAGCGCGTCGAGTTGCCAGCTACTGAACATCTCGCCGGCGACGACGCCGATGAGGTACTGCTCCATATCGACGACGTTGACCAGATCGAACACGCCGGCGGACTTGGTGACGAAGTCGAAGCCGCCGGGCCTTTGCTCGCCGTTGACGGTGATCAGGGCGTCGGTGCCGGGCGTGAGCCGAAGACGCGCGGCACCGGGGAAATACTGGCCACCGATGTACCAGCCGTTATCCGCCTGGCGCACGGTCTGGCTCCCACGGATGAGCAGCGGCGCGGTTTGGCCCGATGTCGCGGCGGTGACGGTGCCGGTCGCGGACACCGTCGCGGCATCGGCATCCCGTTCGAGCAACACGCGGATCGTCGGCGGACCGGGAATGTCGCCGCTGGGCTCGGGGTCGCTGGCACAACCGGTGATGGCAAAGATCACGATGGCGACAAAGCCTGTGAGAACGCGGGTCGTGAACGGTTTCGTCAAAGCGTACTCCGTGGGAAGTGGGTTGCGTCGCCGTTAACGGCCGCGTCATGTTCGGGCGCATTCGAAGAGAAGCTCCGGGCCCGGGGCACTTCCGAACCGCGAACCCAAAGACATCCCTCGACCCCGCTCAAGATAACTGACTCGGTCGTTTAGTCGTCCAGTCGACGCAGACTCAGGCTTAGACTCGCGAGGATGCGCTTGATCTCCGAGAGCGAGGTTTGGCCGAAGTTCTTGCACCCGAGCAGTTCTTCCTCGGTGCGGCTGCACAGTTCGCCGATGGTCTGGATGTTGAGCCGCTGCAGCGCCTTTCGGCTGCGGACCGAGAGTTCCATGTCGGCGATCGGCCGGTCGGACAGTTCCTCGGGGATGTCGTCGGCGGGCGCATGGCGATCGGCAGCGGGTACCGGACTGGGCACGACCGGCCCCTCTTCGAGCGCTTGGCCGAGTCGCAAACCACGCCCGGCGAGCAGCGACTTGATTTCCGAGAGGCTCGTCTCGCCGAAGTTCTTGAACGACATCAGCTCCTGTTCGCTGACCTTGAGAAGGTCGCCGAGCGTATGGACGTTCATCTTCTTGAGCGCGTTGCGGCTGCGGACGCTGAGCTCGAAGTCGTTGATCGGCACATCGAGCACGGCATCGCGGGTCGTGAGCTTGCGCTGCTCCTGCTGGACCGTCGTGCTCAGGGCGCTTTCGACGTCCTTGAGGTAGAGCTTGGCCCGGGCGTGGTGCGGGTTGGACTCGAGCACGGCACGCAGGCAGCGGGCAGCTTCCTCGTAACGATCGTGATCCTCGTAGAGCACCGCGAGGTTCATCAGGGCCGCGACTTTGACCTCGCCGCCGGCGGTCAGCGACTCGTAAAGCTCGATGGCCTCCTCGTCTTCGCCTTCGCGATCGAGCAGTACGGCCAACCGGAAGCTGGTCGCTTCGTGGTCGGGGTCTTCGTTCAGGGCACGGCGGTAAGTTTCGACGGCTTTGTCGAAGTCACCGGCTTCTTCGGCTTCAAGGCCGCGTCGGAAATACTCCTCGGCGGCACGCTCATTAATCGAGGCGACGGTCATGGGCGATCGGGCGGAACGGGGCTTGTGGGGCTGTCCAGTAGAACCCATGTTGTAGGGACGCACTTGGGAACATTCAATCTTTTCCACCGCGTCCGTCCGCCGCATGACGTGGATGCACGTCCACCGATCAAGCGTCCGGCTTCTCACCCGAGCTTGGGCGGAGATCAATCTTCAGGTCCATGGGCACACCGTCGCGCAGGATCGAGAGCATCGCGGTCTCCTTGGTGTCGGCGAGGATTGCGGCAAACTCGGCCAGGTTCGTGACAGGCCGGTCGTTGAACGCCAGCACGTTGTCGCCCTGCTTCACTCCGGCCCGCTCGGCGGGACTGTCGGGCAGGACGCGGAGCACGACCAACTCCGTTCGTGGTTTGAGAGTGTTGCGTTCGGCCAATCCATCGGTGTCTCGGGCCGATTCTCGGGTCACAACACCGACGAGCACGCCGAGCCGCACACGCTCCACCGGCCGGCCGGCCGCGAGTTGAAGACCCACGACTTGCGCCAGGTCCAGCGGCCGGAACTCGTTGTCGCACAAGAAGCCGGCAATACGCGCGGTCGTTACCTCCGCTTCTTCGTCTGCGACAATCACCAGACCTTCCGCCAGCGCCTTCTCACGCGGCGCACCGTCCCACACCACCAATCGACCCGCCCCACCGCCGGGCGAAAGAATCACCGACAACTCGGCCGGTCTGGGCCGCAGGCGGGCCACGCGCACCACCTCGGCCTCCGCGGGTACGGCCGCGAGTTTCAGGATCGTCATCGCGCTCAGCTCATCGGCTTTCACATACGACGCCGACAACTGCTCACCGCCGAACGTGACGTTGTAGGAACGCTTCTCGAGAACGTGCGGCACCAGCAGATGGCCGTGATCGTCGATGAGCACCGCATCGAGCCAGCTTCCGTCCACGGCGACCGTCGCCCGCATCGGTAGCGCGTCGGCAACAAGGGCTTCGACCTCGCGTGACAGTTCGGACAACGGCGAAATCGCCGCAAACGCAGCCGACGTGAATGTGAGCGTCAGCAACGCCAACAGCGCACGCAACCGGCGAACGTGAATCAGGGATGCCATGGGGGTGCGTTAGAGGCCGGCGCTCTTTTGAACCTCGTAGCCATTGGTCAGAATGCGAGCGTTGTGATGCTCGTCGGCAAGGCTGCGGGCCTCGGGATAGTTGTCGGTGACGAACGTCTCGGTGACCTGACCGGCGTCGTTGACGACTTGAACGTTGAACGTGTTGGGTGCGGTGATGGTGGCGGGTGCGTTGCCGCCGGGACCGGTCGCATAGCCGATGAAGACGCCGAAGAGCCCCAGCGCCAGGCACGCCGCAGCAAGCCCGGTCCATTGCCGCCAGCCGAAGCCGGTTTTGTCTTCTTGGGCGAACTTCTCGCGGATCCCCTCAGCACGGATGGCCGCAAGGATGCGGTCGATCGCCTGTTCGTCGTCTTCGCCCTGCTGTTGAAAGATTTCCGACCGGAGCCCGCGACGGGCTTTTGCCGCGCGCAGTGCTTCGGCGGCGTCGTCACGGCTCGCGATCAGCGCCCGAACATGGGCAGCCTGAGCCTCGTCGGACTCGCCGTCGAGGTACTGTTCCAAGAGATCAAACTCGTTCTCCGATAGGGGCATGCAAGCTCCAGAATAATACGACTTCTTCAACCAGTTCAGTCCGACGCGAGTTCACCGCGACCGGCTTTCATATACGGCTCGAGCATCCCTGCCAACCTGCGACGCGCCCGGTGGAGCCACGTCTTGATCTGCGGCACCGACGCGTCCAGCGTCTTGGCGATGTCCGCGTAACTCATCTGCTCGTATTCACAAAGAACGAGTGCGGCACGGAAGTGTTCAGGAAGTTTATCAATCGCGGCCCGAACTTGCTCGACCGTTTCGTTTTCCATCATCGCCGCATCGGGCGCATCCTTGGGCTTGTCCGGGGCCGGGTGGTCATCCTGGACCATCGACATCTTCGGCGGACGCAGCAGCCGCAGTGACTCGTTGATCACCGCCCGCTTCATCAACGGCCCCGGCGATTCCCAATCGTAACGAAGGCGATGCTTGTACAGGTTCAACATTGCCTGCTGGACCACGTCCTCGGGACTGGCGCGGAAGCCGACGATCGACCGGGCGATCGCCAACAGCCGCCGGCCGTGCTCGGCGACGGCCTTTTCAAACAACGCGTCCACCTCTTCCGGTGACGAGGCGACGTACTCCCGCCGCAGCTTGCGCTGCGTACCAGCGATCTTCAGCGGCGTTGCTTCGGTGACAGGCGTGCTTGCGGACAACGTAGCTTGCATCGGCTTGTCCTTCCCCGAGGGCTTAACACCCGGTTGGTCTGGCAGACCCGCGTCCGTCGGCTCCCTTGCCGCATCCGCTTCTCGGTCTGCGTCGTTATCCCCATCCATGCGGTTGTCGCCCGGGAGTTGCACCATGTTCGGAAAAGACGCTAGCGACCACCGCAAGGTTTCGCCGTGGGAATGCCGGGGTTTGTTTAGAACGGCCCGACAAACCGCATTTTTCACCTCCCAGCTAGCCTTTACGGGGTATGCTGCCGCCATGAAGTTCCTTGTATCCACCGCAGCGGCCGCTTTTTTGGCCGCTCCCACCGTATCCGCCGTCGAAATTTTCGAGATCAATCTCACCCCTGATCAGGTGGTTCCTTTCGGCGATGCCACTTCACCCGTCGGCTCCGACGCGCTCGGCTCCGGGACGCTCACCCTCGATCTGGACGGCCCCGACGGACCGACACTCGCCTACGACATCGACTTCACCGGGATCTCCATCGACCCCGCCGACGACAGCTTCGTCCAAGGCATTCACATCCACATCGGTGCCCCCGGCACCAACGGCCCCCACGCCCTGAACATCTTCGGCCTGCCCCGCGTCGACGACGCCGACGCCGTCTTCACCGGGACCTCCCTCACTGGTCTCTGGGACGACGGCGACGAGAACGACAACGGCGACGGCGTCCGCGACCCCGGCGACTCCATCGCCCTCACCGACGCACTCGACGACCTGCGGTCCGGCAACCTCTACCTCGCCATTCACACCGCCGAGTTCCCCCTGCCCAACACCGGCGAACTCCGCGGACAGATCGTGCCCATCCCCGAACCGGCCACGCTCGGCCTGCTCGCAGTCGGAAGCCTCGGCCTGATCCGCCGGCGACGGTAACAGTGTCGCTGATGGTGTCGCCGCCGTCGGCACCGACTCACCCCTGACGCCCCACCCCGCGATGTCATCCTGAGCGCAGTCGAAGGATCTAGCCGACGTACAGGCAACGCCCTCGGTCGGCCGCCCCGCGTCCGCTCGGTCCGGTGATCCGTCCACCAAACGAGCCGATGCCTGCCTCTCAGCTAGATCCCTCGGCTGCGCTCGGGATGACGGAAAAGGGATTAGGCGAGTGATTTGAGTCGCCGCAAGTTCACCGCGTCCCACGATTCTCTGTCGTCCGTCTCCCCCTTCGCCGTCTCGAGAATCTTCGGCACCTTCTTCAACGCCCGCTTCTTGAGCCATGGCGTGAACCCGTCGTCGCCGATCTCGCCGAGGCCGATGTGCTCGTGGCGGTCGACCCGGCTGCCGAGGGCTTTCTTGGAGTCGTTGAGGTGCATGACCTTGATCGCGTCGTGGCCGATGGTCTCGCCGAGGTGCTTCCAGAACGTGGGGAACTTCTTGCCGCGGAAGTCATAGCCGGCGGCGAAGAGGTGGGCCGTGTCGAGGCAGACGCCGAGCCGCTCGGGGAACTTGCTGGTCGTGAGCATCTCCGCGAGGTGTTCGAGCCGATGGCCGAGCGAGCTGCCCTGCCCGGCGGTCGCCTCCAGACACACCGTCACGCCGACACACTTCTTCGTCCGGTTCAGCACGGCATCGAGCGTCTTCACAAAACGCTTGATCCCCGCCGACTCACCCGCGCCCATGTGGGCACCGGGGTGGCTCACGAGATACGGAATCCCGAGCGTGTCGCACCGGCGGATCTCCTCGACGAACAGGTCCGCCGACTTCTTCCGCAGCGCCGCATCGGGGCTGGCCAGATTGATCAGGTACGAGTCGTGCGACACCGTCTTGGTGAACCCCGCCCGCTCAATTGCCGCCCGCCAAGTCGACACCGCCTTAGCCTCGAGCGGCTTGCATTTCCACTGCTGCTGGTTCTTCGTAAACACCTGAACCGTGTCGAGGCCTAGCGCTTCGGCAGCCTCGACGGCATGATGCATTCCGCCAGCGATGGAGAGGTGGGAGCCGAACATTTGCTATACGCAGCGATTCTTCGTAATCTGCGTTATACGATTTTGGAGGGTCACCGGTGAAAACCGATCTTATAACGCGTGGACTGATAGTTGTGGCAGTGGCAGTGATTCTGCTTGTGGGTACTTATAGCTTGTCATCCTACAATTTTTACCTCTCTGCATCAATAGATGATCTTGACCCCACAACTCCTGCCGAAGAGCTCCAATACAGAGCATTGCTTGGCGACTCATTTGGCATAGTTAATGCCACGCTTTCCTTGCTCGCGTTTCTCGGTGTTGTTGCAGCACTGACACTCCAACGTAGAGAGCTTGATGCCGCCAACAGGTCATCGGCCATCCAAGAGTTAACGACACACTTCTACTCATCATTAACCCGAACTGAGTCGCTCCGCGCTGAAATTGATGCGTCCGGCTCTAGCCCAAACAAATCTTGCGAAAGATCTCTAGTTGAAGTCGCACGCGAAGCAAAAGACAAACACGGCAATATTCGTCAAAAAGTAATCGACTTACATGGTAAAGACTTGCCCAAAGAACTACTGGCCGACATCGACTCACAGTGGAAGCTTGCCACCTCAATCGCAGTAAAGACACAACCATTGTTTAGATCTTTGAACACTTTGGTTGCTGTTCGAAGATCCGCGATTGAAGTGAGCACTACCGGCAGAACAACCGAACTTCTTGAGAGGCAAATCGAGAGCCTTCTTGACGATAACTTAATCTGCATCATCGAAGTCACCGCCTTCGCAGAGCGGGCATCGCGATATGAAGCAATGTCTTTTGCGAAGTCCAATTTTGTTAACGTGGAAGAAATCCGCTTACGATATCACGGGCTCAAGGATGGAACATTACACGACTTGCTATCTCTACACGAGAGGCTTGTGCCAGATCCGGAAATAGGCGGCAGAGTCTTCCAGATAAAAAACGATCTCGAAGAATCGCGATTAATTCGAGCAACATCGAATGATTGACCCTCTGATCCCTGCGACCACTTCTTGAGCAGCATGTTTATCTGGACGGCTTAGGCAGACTGCCAAGTGGCCCATCTTCCGCCCTTTCCTTGCTTCGGTCTTGCCATAGAGGTGGAGCTTGACGCGGGGGTCTTGCAATGCGGCGGGCCAGTTCGGTTCGCCATCGGCCCACAGGTCGCCGAGGAGGTTGGCCATGGCGGCTCCGCCGCATAGCAGGCTTGGGTCGCCGAGGGGGAGGCCGCAGACGGCCCTTAGTTGCTGCTCGAACTGGCTGGTGACGCAGGCGTCGAAGGTCAGGTGGCCGCTGTTGTGGGGGCGGGGGGCGAGTTCGTTGACGAGGATGTCGTCGCCGACGACGAACATCTCCACCGCGAGCAGGCCGACGACGTCGAGCTTGTCCGCGATCGCCTCGGCGAGTTCGACCGCGCCCGGCGCATCGGCCGGACAGGTCGCCACGTCGAGGATGTGGTTGACGTGCACGTTCTCGAACGGCGGGAAGCTTTTCATCTCCCCCGCCGCGGTGCGGGCGACGATGACGCTGATCTCGCGATCGAAGGGGACGATCTTCTCAACGACGCACGTCGGCTGGTTCAGCGCGGCCCACGCCGCGGCGTAGTCGTCACCGGGTTTCAGTTTGCTCTGCCCCTTGCCGTCGTAACCGAATAGCGCGGTCTTCAAAATCCCGCCGCCGAAGGCTTCGACCGCCTCGGCGACGTCCTCGGCACTTTGGCATTCCTTCCAGTCCGCGTGCGGGAATCGGCCTTCGCGCAGGAACGTCTTCTCGCGCAGGCGGTGCCGACAGGTGTGCAGGACGTGCGGCGAGGGATGCACCGGCGTGATGGCTTCGATCGCTTCGAGTGTCTCGGCCGGGACGTTCTCGAACTCGAAGGTCACCACATCGACGCGGTTGGCAAAGTTCCGCGCGGCGTCGATGTCGTCGTAGGGACGGTTGATCTCGACGTCGGCGACCTGGCCGGCCGGGCAGTCCTGTGCGGGGTCGAGGCAATGCACGCGGTAGCCCATGCGTCGGGCGGCGATGCCGAACATGCGGCCGAGCTGCCCGCCGCCGAGGATGCCGATGGTGGAACCGGGTTGGATGGTGCGGGGCATTTGGAAGAGTCGGTAGTTGGTAGAACTTAGTTGGTAGAGGGGAAACGGCGTCGTGCGACTCTACCAACTAAGTTTTACCGACTACCAACTCCGCTAAACTTCTCGCGGGTCACCTTGTGTCGGTACGCGAACATCGCGTTGAGCTGGCGGCGGATGAGGAGCTTG
This sequence comes from Planctomycetota bacterium, assembly GCA_039182125.1. Classification (NCBI taxonomy): domain Bacteria; kingdom Pseudomonadati; phylum Planctomycetota; species Planctomycetota bacterium. The sequence goes on along the minus strand of JBCDCH010000005.1, from coordinate 29,659 downwards.
TCGGCGACCCAGCCGATGGGGCCGAAGGGCGGGGTGTAGTGGATGGAGTCGGTCAGGACCGTTTCGTTGCCTTCCGACTTGAAGTGGTGCTTGTGGTTCCAGTGCTTGAACGGGCCTTCGTTGCTGCGGTCGATGAACCAGGCTTCGCCGTTCTCATTCGGCGGTTCGTGGCCGACGTACTCGGCGATCCACGGCTTCCAGCCCAGCACGGGCACCTTCGTCTTGATCTCCACGATCGTCCCCACCCGCGGCGGCAACGGCTCTGCCTTCACCAGCTCCACCTGCTGGTCCGGCGGGACCAGCGCGAGGAACGCATCGTAGATGTCCTCGTGCCAGGCCCAGACGTCGGCGAGGGGTGCGGGGACGCGCGTCGTGTATTCAACCGTTGGCACCTTCGACCGTAGGCCACCGCGCGCCGGTGGCTTTCAAACTCCAGTCCCAGAAGCGGCGGGCGAGCGCGGCGTCCTTGGCGAGCTTGCTCTCGTTGGTCGGCTTCTCGTCACGCCAGTAGCGGCCGCTCACGTCAATGTCATCGGCGGCGAGGTGGATGCTCGTTTTCGCGCCTTCCTCGGGCGTCTTGGTGAAGAACTTCAGGATCGGTGTCCGGACGATCCACGGGAGGTTGCGGAAGATGCCCGTCGCGATCACGCCGGGGTGGACGGCGTTGGTTTGCACCTGCGGGTACTTCTCGTCGAGGGTCTTGGTGAACCAGATGTTGAAGAGCTTGGATTGGCAATAGGCGCGGATACCGCGATAGCGAGTCTTGAGGTTCAGGTCGTCGAAGTCGGGCGTGGGGCTGTTCTCGTGGGCCCGGCTGCTGAGGTTGATCACGCGCGGGTCGTTGCTCGACATCTTCGGCAACAGCAGCGACGTGAGCAGGTAGTGGCCGAGGTGGTTCACCTGGAGGGTTTGCTCGAAGCCGTCGACGGTTTCCTTGTACTGGCTGGAGTGCATGCCGGCGTTGTTGATCAGGACGTGCAGCTTGTCGATACGCTCGACGGCGCGGCGGACACTGGCGAAGTCGGCCAGATCGCAGACGACGATCTTCACATGGCCGTTGATCTGCTCGGCGGCGCGCAGGCAACGGTGTTCGTCGCGGCCCATGAGGATGACGTGCGCTCCGCGTTCGGCGAGGACCTTGCAGGTTTCGAAGCCGATGCCGCTGTTGCCGCCGGTAACCGCGATGGTTTGGCCCTTCAACTTTGCCATGCGCTATCGTATTCGCTCATGCAGACGCGGAAGGAACTTGTCGTGGAACCGGTCGGCCTGGAGGTCGAAGCCCTGCCCCGCCCGATCGACTGGGCCGCGCTCTTCGGCAATGCCAACCCGGTCGAGATCGAGATCGGCTGCGGCAAGGGCACGTTCATCACCCAGCAGGCTACCACCCGCAAGGACATCAACTTCTACGGCCTCGAGTGGGCACGCTTCTAATACCGCTACACCGCCGACCGCTTGCGTCGCAACGGCTGCGCTGATAACGCACGCATGTCCCGCGCCGAGGCGAACTGGTTCCTGACCGAACTCGTGTCGGCAGAGTCGGTCGATGCGCTGCACATCTACTTCCCCGACCCCTGGCCCAAGGCGAAGCACAACAAGCGTCGCCTGATCCAGCCAGCATTTATGGAGATCGTCGAGCGTGTGCTGGTGCCCGGCGGACGGTTGCAAGTCGTGACCGATCACCAGGATTACTGGGAGCACATCAAGCCGACCGTCGAGGCATCGAATCTGCAACGCGTCGACTACCGCGGCTACGGCTCGGCCGGCGAGGGCGAGGTGGTCGGCACCAACTTCGAGCGTAAGTACATCGCCGAGGGCCGGACGTTCAACGCGATTGCGGCGGTGAAGCAAAAGACCCACGCCTGAAGGCGTGGGCTTTGTGGTTGAACTTGCACAGCGACTACTCAGATGTTGATGTTCATCGGCTGCGGAGCCATTTTCAGGATGCCGGCCACCGCGACCGCCTCGGCGTCGCCGAAGAAGCGCTGGTTGGCGTCGATCGTCTCCAGCAGGCTGGTGTTGAAGTTCTCGAACGTGTAGTCGCCCGGTTCGAGGAGGTTGAGCAGGATATCGGTGATCGGGCTGGTGTTGGCTTGAAGTGCGCCGTCGATGACGCCGCGGGCTTCAAACTCCTGCCGGATTTCGTCCTCGAAGCTGATCGGGTCATCCGCGAACAGTCCCGAGCCGTTGACGTAAACCTCGTTGCCCTCGTTGTTGAGCGGCGCTCCCAGGATGCCGGTGCGCGGGTAGAGCCGGTCGCCGGAGTTGAGCAACGCGACGAGTCGGCCGTTCTGCTCGGTGACATTGGGCGTGCCGTAGCGGGCGATGGCCGGGCGGGTCTGAATGTGGTCGGCCCAGACACTCGCCTCGACGAGGTGCGCGACGATCTCCTCGTTTTGCACGATGCCGACATCGTTGTGCATGACTTCGTGCGCGATCAGCGCGCCCAGCGAGGCGTAGTGCTCGTCGGCAAGTTCCTGCTTAAAGATCAGACGGAGCCGGCCGTTCTCCAGTTTGGATTCGGCGCGGCGAACTTCGGGCGGGAGCGTCGTGTCGTAGCCGAGGATGGTGTACGGCTGCCCCGTCGGATTGAGCGTACCGAGTATCGCATCGATGGCCGGCTCGCCGTCGGTGCCGTAGAGCGATAACAGGCCGGCGCGGAGCGTGGCGTCGGGCACGCGCGTCTGCACGGTCGAGTCGTCGAACTGGGCAACCGCCTGGTCGATGACGCTCTGCTCGAGCCCGCGATCGGCCAGGAAGCTCGCCAGGTCCGCACGAAGTTCGTTAGGCCCGAGTACCGGACGCGTGATCGGGTCGGGCGAGGCGTCGAAGAAATCCTTGTTGAAGAACGTGAAGTCATACGGCACGAACGGACGCAGTGCCAGCGTAAACCGCGGCTTGTTCAAACCCTTCTCGAGGCGGATGTTCGGAATCGCATCGCTGGGGGTGTTGAGCACGTCGTCGCCGTTGAGATCCCGCAGCGCACCTTCGTAGAGGTACAACCGTCCGCCCTTGCGGGCGCGGAACTCGGTCTTGAACCGGACGATCGTGTCGTCGCCGTTCTCGTCCTGAAGGATCTGGTGCTCGGAGGTCGGGATGACGATCTGCTGTTGACCACCCGAAAGCGGATTGATTGCGTAACCACGCAGACCAAAGCCGGCCTCGGGGTTATCACCGAGTTGGACCTCGCCGTCGAACCGGACGGTCACGAAGTTGTAATCGAGTTGGGTGCCGTCGGTGTCGAGCGGGATCTCGGTGTTGTTCTTGCCCGCGAGGATCGGGCTGACCGCAAGAAGACGACGCTCTTCAAGTTTTTCAAGCACGGCGGAACGCGAGGGGTAATTCTGGTTCATCGGAAAAGGGATCTGGGTAAACAACAGGGCATCCGCGGGTGGGCCAAGTGAGGATTACAGGACCACCGAGCCTCGCCGGCGTGACACACCAAAGGCCAGGCACTTGGCTAGCATCGGCCGATGACCGCGACGGCCAATACTTCGATCGCCGACAGGCCAGCCCTGACGCTTTACCCCGCGATCGACCTGCGTGGCGGCAAGGTCATCCGGCTTGTCCAGGGCGATTACGAACGCCAGATCGACTACGCCGACGACCCGATCGCCGTCGCACAAAGCTTCGCCCACGCGGGCGCGCAGTGGCTTCATGTCGTCGACCTGGACGGGGCCAAGGCGGGCAAAGTTTCGCAGCTCGACGTAATCCGACGTATCGCCGACGCCAGCGGGCTTCGGGTGCAGGCCGGCGGCGGGGTCCGTTCGACCGCCGACGTGGATGCCCTGCTCGACGCCGGCGTCACGCGGGTCGTGGTCGGCACCAAGGCGATCCGGGATTGGCCGTGGTTCGAGGCACTGATGGCCCGCACCGACATGCCGCAACGCCTCACCCTCGCCATCGACGCCAAAAACGGCCAAGTCGCCACCGCCGCCTGGACTCACACAGAAACCGTGACCGCCCAAGAGATTGCGAATCGCACGACCGGGACCGGATTGGGTGCTTTGCTCTACACGGACGTGGCGCGAGACGGTATGCTGTCGGGCATCGATTTCGCCGGAACATCCGCGCTAGCCGACACGACCGACACCCCGGTGATCGCCTCGGGGGGTGTTGCGAACATTTCTGATCTTCAATTAATCCGACCTTCCGCGATAAAAGGTGTCATTATCGGTCGAGCGCTCTACGACGACCGGTTTTCGCTCGCAGAGGCTTTACAAGTTTGTCGCTGAGACACGGATCGTCTCGGGCACCGGGAGATCCCCCGGTTTTCGTTAACTCGCCACGATCAACCTCGCCAATATTCAGGAAACTCATGTCCAGCAACCGATTCGCAACAGCAATGCGCAATACACTTTTAGCCGCTTCCGTCTTCGCCCTTACCGGCACAGCTGCCTCGGCAGCCACGACCGAGACCGGTGCGCTCGGCGCGGGTGAGCCCGGCTTCATCGGCATTCTCGAAGCCACCTTCGGCGGCACCTTCAGCCGCAGCGGCGCCGACTACGTGTCCGGCAGCGTCACCGCCTTCCGGGTCGCCGATGACGGGTCCGACTCGTCCATCGGTGCCGGCCTGTACACCGCCGAACTCGTCGCCTCTTACTCCGACAACATTCAGGAGTTCGGCATCCTGACCGACACCGGCTTCCAAATGCTCGACATGACCGACCAGTTCGGCATGCTCAACAGCGCTCCGGTCGTGTTCAACGCGGAATCCGCCACCACCCTCGTCGCCCGTGACGGTGGCGAGTCCGGCCTGCACACGTCCGACCCGGCCCTCAACCCCGGCGGCCGTGTTCAACTCATCACCTTCCTTATCGAGGAAGAAGACGGCGACGAGAGCCTGTTGCTGTTCTGGGAAGACCTCTCCGAACAGCCGGGCATCGGCAAGAACCGCACCAAGGCCGACTTCAACGACCTCGTCGTCCGGCTCAGCAGCGTCGACTCGGCCTCGGCGGTCGTGCCGATCCCGGCGTCCGCCCTCGGTGGCCTGCTGATCCTCGGCGGTGTGGGCGCGCTCGGCGTCGTTCGCAAGCTCCGCAAGTAAACGGCCGCACTTATCGGACACGCGTCGCGGCTGCCCCTACAAGCCGCACGATCCGATCAACTTTCGGGCAACACGGGCGATGAATCTCTCGGGATTCGTCGCCCGTGTTTTGGTGCGCGGGTATGTCTGCGGTGAGTCGCCGACTTCACCCAGGTCCAATCCCATGAAACGCACCGCCGCACTCCTCGCCGCTGTCGCTTCCGCCGCACTCGCTCCCGCCGCCCTTGCCGGACTCGAACCGCCACCGGCCGGCGAGCATGGCGTCACCCAGATTCTCGCCCACCTCTACGGCGGCAGCTTCAACGCCATCGAGCAGGGCTACTCCAACGGCTCCACCACCGCCCGCTACGTCGACGACGAGATCGGCCTGAACCTCTCCGCTGCGGGCTTTGCCGGCGTCAACGTCGAGGCCGTCGCCAAGTTCTCGAACAACCAGCAGTACTCCGGCTACTTCGACGGCAACGGCGAACTCCAGATCATGTTCGAGACCACCGGCTACGGCTATGAAGTCGAACAGGACTGCCCATGGATCGTCTGCCACGGTGAAGCCGACCTGCTCGACAACATGCTCGTGGTCGGCCGTGACGGCGGTGAAGGGGGCCAGCACTCCCAACGCCCCGCCGACAACGCCGACAACCGCGACCACGTGATCACCTTCGAGATCGACGACGGCTCGGACCTGCCGACGTTCATCATGTTCTGGGAAGACATCACGATCAACGAATCGATCACCAAGGGCCGGTCCAAGAACGACTTCAACGACTTGGTGCTGCGACTGAGCAATGCCGAAGACTGCGTTGCCGCGGTTCCGCTACCGGCCAGCGCGTTCGCCGGCATCGCCGGATTCACCGTACTCGGCCTTGCCCGGCGGCTGAAGAAGTAAAGCCGGTCGTTACTCGCGGTAAGACGCTTCGTCGTCCCGGCCACCGTTGATCGCCTCGCTGGCCTCGGCACATCGGTCACGCAGCGTCTCACGGTCGGCGTCGAGAAGTTCCGACGACGCCGACGCGCTGACCAGTTCGACCATCTCCGCCAACACCTCGCGCTGCTCTGGGCGGACGGCTGACCGGCCGATCATCGTCAGCACTTCGATGAGCCGAAGCTGCACCCCGAACGATCGCTCGGCCGCGTGGCGAATCCCGTCGAACGCGCCACGCAGCAGGCGGTCGAACGTCGATACCTGGATGATCAGCCGTGGCTCGCCGCCCATGCCACGGACGGGCCGGATCGGGTCTCGGCCGCACTCCTTCGCCAAGACCGCACCGAGCCGGTTGATACAAGTCATCGCCGTGCGTGGGTCGTTGATCCCCGACGAGAGTGCGCGAATCGCCATCTCCGACAACTGGTCCATGCCGAACTCGACGTCTTGTGCCAACGTCCGCTCGGGGCTGACCCGCACCGCACGCCGCAGGGAATCCGTGTCCACCCCGTCGATCCCATCCCGAGGGTGGCAACTCACCAGCCCGGTCCCTTCGAAAACGTACGTCCCCGGCCGAACCAGCAATCGGAAGCACAGATCCCTCTCGACCGCCCGATCAAACAACGCGGCGAACTCGATCGCCTCGACGTAGCCGACCTGCTCGCTGCGTACCACATCGGCATCGGTCGACTCGAACACGTCGTCACCCGCGACATCGATCGAATCTCCGACATGGTCGCGATGAGCCCGGTCGAACGCCGCATCGAGTTCGTTGCCGACGTCCGCGATCAGCTTGGCCGGCCGCATGCTCTCGGCGATGTGGTGGATGAACCAGATCAGCACGCCGATCGACAGCAACGCAAGGGCGAGCGCGACCGACACGGACAGCCGGGGCATGTACGTCTCGCCGAAATTCGCATCGGGGATGACACGAAGAACGATCAGGCAGTACGCGAACGTGGCAAGAAACGTCCCGAGCGTGAACTGGTTGCCGCGATCGGCAATGAACTGGCGAAGCAAACGCGGGCCGTACTGCCCGGCGGCCATCGACAACGTCGCGATCGTGATCGAGAACACCACGCCGGCCACGGTCAATGCACTGCCGGCCACGGTCCCGAGAAACTCGCGGGCACCCTGGGCCTGGCCGTCGAACCACAACCCGACCGTGCTCGCATAGCCACCGTCGAAGTCGCCGAAGTACCAGCGATCGAGCACGGGAAAAACAAACCCGGCGACCAACGCCACGCACACCATCACGCTCGGCAACAACCAGAAGCTCGCCCGCAACGCTTCGATCAACACCGCCAGCCACGCCGGCATCGGCAGTCGGTTCTTACCACGGTCGGCTCGCCTCTTCACCTCCGCACGGTACCCTCTCGCCAATGCCCGCAGAACGTCCGCTTTCACTGACCAAGAACGATGTCGTCCTCTTCATCGGCGACTCCATCACCGACTGCGGCCAGCGCGACGACCCGGACCGGCTCGGGCACGGCTACGTCCGCATGGTTCATCACCGACTCGCTGCCGGCAATCCGACGACGCTGCCCGCGATCCTCAACCACGGGCACTCGGGCAACACCATCCTCGACCTGCAAGATCGCTGGGAGAACGACGTGCTCGCGGTCGCGCCGACGGTGCTCAGCATCAAGATTGGCGTGAACGACGTGTGGCGTCAGCTCGATGGGCAGGGCCGCGGCGTACCGGTCGATGAGTACACCGATGTCTACCGAACCCTGCTCACACAAACCCGCGGCACCCTGCCCGACGTGCGCTTGGTACTCTGCGAACCGACCGTGATCGACAGTCCGCCACAGCCTAAGTCGGGCAACGACATCCTGCGAAGCTACCTCGAAACCGTTCGGACACTCGCGGCGGACTTCGACGCGATCGTCGTTGGCATGTTCGGCGCCATCGCCGATGCACGCGATGCCCGGCCGGACTTGCTTTGGACCAATGACGGCGTCCACCCGACGCCCCTCGGCCACACGTTGCTCGCCAACACCTGGCTCAACGACACCGGAGCGCTCTCGTGAACAAACTCAAACTCATTCAAGCGGGTGTCGGCGGACACGGTGGCGGCTGGCTCCGCAACACGACCCACCCGAGCCCCGATGTCGAACTGGTCGCGCTGGTCGATCCGAACACCGAAGCGCTGGACAAGGCCCAGGAACTGACCGGACTGCCGAGAGAACGTTGCTTCGCCGATCTCGATGCCGCGCTCGCGGCGATCGACTCCGACGCGGTGCTCTGCGCCACGCCACCGGCCGGCCATCGCGCGCAGGCCGAAGCCGTCTTCGCCGCAGGTCGTCACCTGCTCATCGAGAAGCCCATCGCCGAATCCTTAGACGATGCCAAGGCGATGGTCGCCGCTGCGGATGCGGCGGACCGCACACTGATGGTCTCGCAGAACTACCGCTGGAAGCCACCGGTGCTCACGCTCAAGAAGACGTTCGCCGCGGCTCCGCTCGGCGTGTTCGGGCACGGCCATCTGGACTTCTTCATCCCCGGCGACTTCACCGGCAGCTTCCGGGAAACGATGCCACACGTGCTGCTCATGGACATGGCCGTCCACCACATCGACCTGATCCGCCATGTCACCGGTCACAACGTCAGTCGCGTGTATGCCGAGACGTTCAACCCGTCGTGGTCGTGGTACCAGGGCGAGGCGGCACTGGCCATGATCCTGCACCTCGACGACGGCACACGGTTCACCTACCACGGCGACTGGGCGGCGAAGGGATACGTCAGCAGCTGGGACGGCGAGTGGCGGCTGCAATGCGCGGACGGCTGCATCCGCTTCGGCCGCAAGACCGATGAGCACACGCTGCTCGAACGCTCGGACCTGTGGCACAGCGGCGAAACCACCAAGTCGATCGCCCCGGACGACGCGCCCGACTCGCAAGCGGCGGCGCTCGCGCATTTCGTGAACGCGATCGCTCAAGGCACGCTATCACTCACGAACGGCCACGACAATCTTCAGACCTTCGCGACCGTCATCGCCGCACGGCGAAGCGCGGAAACCGGCGTCGCCATCGACGTCGCCGACGTGCTCCGCTGAGTCGTTACGGTCGAGTCTGCCGGGTTTCCAGGACGACGCCCCGCTCACCTTCCGCGACGATTTCGACGCCGGGTCGCTGGTACAACTGCCGGGCCATCGTCCGTAACGGCGACCGGCCCGTTCCCGGTTCCGGCTCACCTTCGCCCACGCGCACCACGGCCGCCGTCACGTCCGCCGGCATCGTCAGCTCCAACGATTCCATCCGCCCCACCGCATCGACGTGCAACACCGGGGCCAGCGTCGCAAGGTGCCGCCGGTCGTACGCGATCAGAAACGTCTGCCGATCCGCCGGGAGCATGAGCACGGTGTCGGTCGGGCTCCGGTACCACGTCCACGTATCCGCCCGGCCGTCGAGCCAGATCGTCCCGGTCATCGCACGCACCGTCGGCCGAGTCGCGGACCATGCGACGATCACCGCGGTGCCAAGCGTGACGACCCCCACGACCGCGAGCACCCGCCGCCTTGGCAACATGAGTGCCACGATCACGAGCGCGGTCAGCAAGACCCCGCCGGCCACCGCCTGACGCCGCAGCGTATCCGGTGGCTCGGGCACCCACCCCGACGCCGGCAGGTACGCCCGCTCGTCGATCACCACGTCCGCCAACGGCACCGTCGCGGACTTCGCACCATCAGCATCCCATTGCGTGATCACCGGCCCGTCGATACGCATGGTCGAGCCATCGCCGCTGATCGGCCGATCGACGTAGGTACCGGGGACAAACGCAACTGCAAACAGCGCCGCAGCGAGCACGGTTAGCTCCGGTCGAGGGACGTGAGCGTGTCGGGACCGAGGCGATCGGTTTCGCTACCTGCATCGCGGCGAAGTTGGATCTTGTCCGACGTCTCACGGAGCCGTTCGACGAACGCATCGTCCAGCGGCGGCTGCATCGACAAAGCAGCACTCACCAGGCGCTGCGCATCGGCGAGTTCGTTGGCCTTGAACAGGCGGTCGGTTTCCTTGCGAATGCGATCGCCGACGTCGCCGCGATATTGCGGATCGGACGCGATCAGTTCGGCGGCGAACTCCAGGGCCGCGTCGTATTGGCGATCCCGCAGGAGTGCCGTGAGCAGTTCTCCCGAGAGCGAAAGCAGAACGACCGGCTGGGTGCCGGGCCGGTCCTTGACGATGTCGAGCGACTGCCGAAGCGAACCGGCCGCCTCGCCCCAGCGTCCGATCGACGCCTGCAGATTGCCGATCTGTTGCAGGCGATAGCTCTGGGCCTCGACATCGCCGCGCGCCGCAGCCATCTCGGCCAGCACCTCGAACACCGCCAATTGGCGCGTCGGCTCGTCACGGAACCGCTCGGGCCAAGCCGCGAGTTGCACCTCCGGTGCCATCGGCATCAACGCGAGCAACGACTTCCACGCTTCCTCGCGCACGACCGCCGCCGGCTCGTTGGTTTCGCTGAGTCGTTGCCGGAGCAGGTCGGCCCGCTCGAAGGAAATGCTCGTCTTGACCACCGCCTGCACCGCGGCCTGCCGGACCCGCGCGTTCTCGTGGCCCGCCAGTTCCGCCACCGCATCGCCGGCCCGCTCGTCGCCGTGTGTTGCCAGTCCGTTGAGCGCGGCGACGAGAACGCCGTCGATCTCTCGTGGCCGGGCGAGCAGCAGGCGGGTCAATGTCGCCGTCCCGTCCGGCCCGCTCAGCGCGGCGAACGCCCCGACCGCGTGTTCCCGGATCGGACCGTCACCACGCTGGGTGCGATTGAGCAACAAGTCTTCGGTTTCGGCAGCGACCATGCGGGCAAGGTTCGGGTCGTCACGGCGCAGCACCGGGCCGAGTTGGCGCAACGACCGGCAGGCCGCCGAGATCACCGTCGGCGACGGATCCCGCAACAACGCCATCAGCGGCTCCACCGCACGCAAATCCCGCAACGGGCCCAGCGCCGTGGCCAACGCCGCCCGCACCGACGCGTCCGGCTCCTGCTCGATCTGAACGAGCAGCGCCTCGGTCGCGGCCGGCTCGTTGAGCACGCCCAACGCCGCCGCCGCCTCACGCCGTACCGCAGGACGATCGTCGCCGACCAGGTCGATCACGAACGGCTTGACCGACGCGGCCACCATGCCAGTCTCGGTCACCGCCCTGTAAACCAATTCCGCGCCCAGCAGGCGGACATTGCCGTCGGGGCTGGTGAGGAACTGTTCGAGCACGACCGGCTTGTCGTCGGCGTTGCGGTAGACCTCGGTCAGCGACCGCCGCAAGGTCGCACGGGCCTCGGCAAGATCGGCCACGTTGCGATCCGAACGGCGGGCGCGATTGACCAGCACCACCTCCGCGAAATCGCCCGCCTCGAGCCGGTCGGCCATCCATGCACTGACCAATGCCGGATCGGCATCGTCGAGGGCCGCGATGCGAGCGATGGCCACTCCGGCCGCATTGGCGATCCGCGGCTCATCCGCGTCGAGCAATGTCGCAGCGGCACGGGCGGCCGCCTCGGTCGGCGCGGAACCCAGCGCACGCAGCGCCGCCAACCGGACCGATACCTTGCCGTCGGCCTGCGCGATCTGTGCCAAGCGTGCCGTGACCGGTGGCCGGGTCGCGTACGGGCCCAATGCGTCGGCGACGGCCATCGCCAGCGTTTCGTCGCCGCCGTTGGTCAGGGCCGCGAACAAGGGGTCGATCCACTCCGTGTCGTCGGGCCGGGCGTGGCGGGCCAGTGCGCGGGCCACGGCGAGCCGACCGCCCGTGTCGGTCGGATCGCGAAGCGTTGCACGGAGCACGTCGGCCGCCTCGGCCTGGGGGCGACTGGCGAGGCGGTTGGCCGCAGTGTCGCGTTCGAGTTGCGTCCGGGCAGAGCGAAGTTGATCGGCCAAACGACCCACGTCACCGGCCGCAAAGCTCGGCGTGCCCATCGCCAGAACCACCGCCGCCACCGCCGCCATCGCCGCCATCGCCAACCGCCGTGGGCGTAATCCCCGTACGGCGGGGTCAGGTTCGGAGGATGGCCGGGGTGAAAGGAACATGAGCGGCGACCGACAACTTTCAAGGGCGGCTTCCCAACCACGAGCGGCCCCGATGTGACGGTCCCGCACTTCCCGAAGATCGGACAAGCCCCTGTCGTGTCGACACTTTATATCGCCGGACGTTGGTCGGCGCGAATCGGTTAAGGGTTTGCGAAGTTTCCCCGACATTTCGCACGGTTCGGGCCGGCGCGAACTTGTGTGTTTTGCCCCCAACGCGTAGAACGGAGATGCGTCATGACCGGCGATTCCGACGACTTCGGCTTCCCCGATGAGCCCGGCTTTGAAGGCCATTCCTCCGAGCCGGACTTCACGGACGACCTGCCGTTTGATTCCGAGGGCGACTGGAACGGCGGCAACGATCCGTTCGACGACGACCTCGGCGGCATCTTCGATCCTCCGCAACACGCGCCCCAAGGCTGGGCGAACTTCACCGGCGACGCCGAGCCGGGTTTTGTCGTCGAGGCCCGTGAGTTGCGTGAGGCCGGCAATGCCGCCGACGCGGTCGACCTGCTCCGGGACAACCTCGAAGCCGACGGCCCGTGGGACGCGCCGGCGCACATCGAACTGGGCCTCGCGCTCGACGCGGTCGGCGACCCGGTCGCCGCGCTCGCTGCCTACCGCCGCGCCGTCGAGCTCGACCCGGACGAACCACACACCCTGAATCACCTCGGTGCCGCCCTTCACGAACGCGGCAATGACCGGGAAGCGATCGAGCAGTTCGCCGCCGCATGCACGCTCGATCCGAAGTTCATGCCCGGCATCGTCAACCGCATCGTGTGCCACGCCGAGCTCGGTGAGCATGACCGGGCCGAAGCCATGTTCTACATGGCGCAGCAGCTTGACGAGCGTTGTCCGCGCAGCTTTTTCAACATGGGCCGGTCGCTGGAAATGCGCGGGCTGCACCGCCGCGCGATCTGGTGTTACCGGCGTTGCCTGGCGATCGACACGAGCGAACCGATGGTTCCCCGCGGTGCGGTCATCGCCCGGCTCGCCCTCTGCCTCGAAGCCGATGGGCAAACCGCGCTGGCGTTGCGATCGTTGCGTGAAGGCATCGGCCGAACCACGCCGCAGGATCCAACTCGGCCGGACCTGCTGGCACACCTGGCACGGATGCTTCTCGATGCCGACGACCCCCGCGCGGCGCGTCCGGTACTGACAGCACTGTCCGACATCGCCCCACAGGAGCCGGCCACGCTCTCGCTCCTGGGTCGGCTGCACACGGCGGAAGGCGACATCGAAGCGGCCTGGGACGCGCTGAGCAACGCGGCGGCCGGCGACCCGACGTTCCCCCGTGTTCACTTGCAGCTTGCCACAATCGCGGCACGTCGCGGTGACGTCGGTCTTGCACAACGACACCTCCGCGCGGAACTGCTTCGCCGGCCGCGAGACGTGGACGTGCTCGAGTCCGTGGCCCGCGAGGCCGACGCAATCGGCGACGACGCCGGCTGTGCCGCGGCGCTGCGCAAGCTGCTCCTGGTTCGCCCCAACGACGCGGCAGTCTGGCACCGCCTGGGGGTTGCCGAATGCCGTGCCGATCGTGTCGCGGAAGGGCTCAACGCGCTGCGACGGGCGCTGGAGATCGATCCGAAACGCGTGGCCGCCTGGCACAACCTCGCACTCGCGCTCGCCCGCCACGGAGAGATCGGCAACGCCCGCGTTGCCCTGCGGCACGGCCTGCTGCTCGAACCCGGCAATCTCGCCCTGCGCCGCCTCCGCTGGCGGCTGCGTTTGCGGAAGCTCCTGCCGTTCTGATTGCGTCACTCGACGTGCAGCGTGATGAACGTGACGTCGTCGTTGCGGTCGGCAAGACCGACGAAGTTCCGTAACATCCGTCGCATGTGCTCGGCCATCGCCCCCGCACTCTCCAACTTGGCCGCCTCCGTGAACGCTTCCGCCACACGCTCCTCGCCGAAGTGCTCGCCACGAAAATCCTCCGCGTCGGGAAAGCCGTCCGTGTAGATCAGCATCCGATCGCCGGACCTGAGCTTGAACACGCCCTGCCCGAACGTCGCGTCGAGGTCGATGCCGAGCAACATGTCATCGGTGGTGAGTTCCCGTAGCTTGCCGTTACGCCACAGCAGCGCGGGCGGGTGACCGGCAGCGCAGTACGTCAGCCGCCGCGCCTGGGCGTCGAGGACGGCGTAGAACAGCGTGACGAACTCGCCGGGCCGCGTGTCCCGGTAGAGCATGTGGTTGAGCCCGGCGATCGACTCGGAAAGGTCATACTTGTAATCGACCTGCGCCCGCAACGATGCACGCACGGCCATGCCGACCAACGCGGCCGCCACGCCCTTGCCGCTCACGTCGGCCACGAGCAGGCCGTGGTTTTCCTCGGGCAGCGGGATGTAGTCGTACAGGTCGCCGGCGAGTTCCTGCGCCGGCTGGTAGATGCCGGCCAACGACATGCCCTCGATTTCGGGCGGCCCCTTGGGCAGCATGCGCTGCTGGACGTTCGCGGCGAGTTGGACCTGACGCTCGAGCCGTTCGGCATCGCGCTCGACCTGTCGGGCTTCGTCGGCGAGGCGTACGTTCTCGATCGCCGCCGCCGCCATCGACGCGACGGTGCGCAGCAGGTCGATCTCCCGCTCGGAGAAACGGCGTGGCTTGTCCGTGTACACACGCAGCACGCCGATCGGCTTACCGAGATATCGCATCCCCGCCACGAGGATGCTCACGATCCCTTCGCGGATCGCCTGCTCACGAAACAGCACCCGCGGGTCGTCGGTGACTTGTTCGACAAGTTCCCAGCCGCGCGGCGAGAGGGCCGCCTGATCGATTTTCGCCGCGGTGAAGCTGATCTTGCCTTTGCCGAGGTACGCGTCCGAGAGGCCGTGTTTGGCGGCGATTGTCAGTTCATCCTGGGTCGTATCCAACAATCGGATCGACGCGGCCTTCACGCCCATCACGTCGGTGATGAGCTTGACCGTGCGCTCAAGCAGCATCGGCAGGTCGCGGCTCTCGGCGAGCATGCGACTCACATTCGTCACGGCCGTCAGCTCGGCACGGAGGTTGGTAAGTTCGTCCTGAACGGCCATGGCAGTCCCCTTGCGGGGGCGATGGTAGCGCGTTGTTTCACCTCGCCCCGACTCACGGGCACTTCGTCTTTCTGTTATCATCGCGCGATGCCGACGCTCCAAACCTCGCTGGGAACGGTCGCTTTCGATGACAACGGGAAAGGCAAGGCGGTGTGTTTGGTTCACGGCTTCCCGCTGGATCGCCGGGTATGGGCACCGGTCGCGGAACGGCTCGGCGACGAAGCACGGGTGATCAACGTCGATCTGCCGGGGTTCGGCGAGGCAAAGCCGGCCAAGCCCTGCCAGATCGACTCGCTCGCCGGGGCGTTGCATGAAGTCCTTTCTGAACTGTCGGCGTTGCCCGTGGTGCTCGCGGGCCTGAGCATGGGCGGCTATGTCGCGTTGGCGTATGCCGCGGCGTTCGGCGACTCGCTGGCGGGGCTCGCGCTGGTCGACACCCGCGCGGCCGCCGATGATCACGAGAAACGCGTCGGACGCGACCGCATGATCCAGCTCGTTCAACGCGAAGGCACCGAGGCGATCACCAACGCGATGTTCGACGACATGCTCGCCCACCCGCACGACAACACGCCGGCGGTCCACGATTTGCGCAACATCATGAACCACTGCCCGCCGCACACGATCGAACGCGCGTTGCGGGCCATGAAGCTGCGCGAGGACCGAACCGACCTGCTACCGACGCTGGACCTTCCGGCCGTCGTGATCGTCGGTGAACACGACCGCATTACGCCCGTCGACGAGGCCGAGCGCATGAGCGCGGCACTCCCGCACGGCAAGCTCAAAGTCATCCCCGACGCCGGCCATATGGCACCCCTGGAACAACCCGACGCGGTCGCCGAGGCGCTGCGAACGCTGCTCGTGTGACGTTGGACACGGTCGGCGTTCCCTACGCTATCGCCATGCACGACGCGACGATCCCCCGCACGGCCGATGCTTCCGCACTGTTCGAGCCGCTGCAAATCGGCGACCTGGGCCTGCCTAACCGCATCGTCATGGCACCGCTCACCCGCTGCCGATCGGCCCCGCCGGACAACACGCAAACGCCGCTGCACGCGCTGTACTACGCCCAGCGCGCCAGCGCCGGACTGATCGTCTCGGAGGCGACGCAGATCAGCCAGGAGGGCCAGGGTTACGCATACACGCCGGGGATTTTCAACGACGCTCAGGTCGACGGTTGGAAGCTCGTCACGGACGCGGTGCATAACGCCGGCGGACGCATCTTCTGCCAGCTCTGGCACGTCGGCGCGATTTCGCACGAGGTGTTCCACGGCGGGGCCAAGCCCGTGTCGTCGAGCGCGTGGACACCGCCGGGGCATGCGTACGTCGCCAACCTCGTCCCGGGCGAAACCAAGCCGCCACACCCCGAAGCACGGGCACTGGAGACCGACGAAATCCCCAGGCTCATCGACGACTACCGCCACGCCGCCCGCTGCGCCAAAGCCGCCGGCTTCGACGGCGTCGAACTCCATGCGGCCAACGGCTATCTCATCCAGCAGTTCATGCGGTCCGCCATCAACAAACGCACCGACCACTACGGCGGCTCGCTCGAAAACCGACTGCGTCTGCTCGACGACGTCGTCGCCGCGCTGTGCGAGGAACTGCCGGCCGGCCGGGTCGGCGTGCGGCTCTCACCGTGGAGCGATGCAAGCTCCAAGGAGGAACTCATGACGCTTTACACCGCCGCCGCTGAACTGATCTCGGGGCGCGGGCTGGCTTATCTCCACTCGCCCTGTCCGACCGACGATGCCGGAAAGAGAATCGTCGCGTCGATGCGGGCAACGTTCGACGGGCCGTTCATCGCCAACAACGAAATCGAACCCGGCGACGCGGCCGGCTGGCTCGAAGAAGACCGTGCCGACGCAGTCGCGTTCGGGCGAATGTTCATCTCCAACCCGGACCTCCCGGCACGCATCGCGGCCGGCGGGCCGTACACCGAACCCGACAAGGAAACTTTCTACGGCGGCGGTGCTGAGGGCTATGTCGACTACCCCACGTTGCACCGCACCCGGGGCCATCTGTGAACCGAGCATGAACCGTCGCCCATGGACCTCGTCTACCGCATCGCGAGCTGGCTGCTGATCACGGCGTACCTCGCCGCCCCGATCGCGGCGACCGTGCATGCGATCGTGCAGCACAAACGCAAACGCTCGCTCCCGGCGATCCGCCTTGGCGCTACGGCGATGGTCGGCGTCGTGTTAGGCGTAACACTTTGCGTGGTGTACGGCTTCGCGATCGGCGGGCGTGCGGGTTGGGGGCAGATCCTGCTCACGGCATACCTCGCGGTCGCATTACTCGTGTTGCTCAAAACCGGTGACGCGGGATTGCAGCAACTTTTGCAAGGCAAAGAGCCGGGCAAGCGCCGCAAGTGGATCGCCGGCGTCACGCGAGTCATGCTGCTGATCTTGGTCGGCCTGCCCGCAGTCATGGCGGCGGTGATGACGTATCGCGTGAAGATCGTGCCGCCGATCACGCCGGCGACGCAGTTGGGCGTGCCGTTCGAGTCGGTACGCTTCGAAGCGGCCGACGGAACCGACATTGCCGGCTGGTGGATCCCCGCGCTCGGCCCCAGCGACCGCACGGTCGTCCTCGCCCACGGACTCGGCGGTGGAAAGGCGGACTTTCTGAACATGGCCGCCCAGTTCCTGCCGCACGGTTACAACGTGCTGATGCTCGACATGCGAGCGCACGGCGAGAGCGGGGGCCAACGCTCCAGCTTCGGCAAGCGCGAGACGCTCGACGTCGCGGCCGCGCTTCGATGGGCCAAGCAGAGCAAGCCGAATCAGGCGCGCGAACTGTTCGGCGTCGGTGCAAGCATGGGCGCGGCCGCCCTGCTCGCTGCGGCCGAAGACGACCCGGACATCGACGCCGTCGCCGTCATCGGCACTTACGACGATCTTGGCATGATGGCGGATGACGCGACGGCGAAAGTTTTCACCTGGCCGATCAACACGGTCGCTTCGTGGATCGCGTTGCCACTGGCAAGCGTCCACGCGGGGACCGACCTGTCGGACTTTCGCCCCGCCGACGTTCAACTCTGGCCCCGACCGGTGCTGGTCATCCACGCCGAAGACGACGAGATCATCCCGTTCCGACACGGCGAATCCCTCTACAGCGCCGCCAGCGAGCCGAAGCGTCAGTACTGGGCCGACAGCGGCGGACACAACGACCTGCTCAACAGCGACACGATCGGGGCGGAGATTCGGCTGTTTTTCGAAGCCGCCCGACCCATACCGATCGCACGCAACGTCCAGTAAAGCGAACACAGACGCCTGCCGTTGGCTGTCGTAGCACCGGCACGGCCGAGGCGTGGTTCCACCCCACTACTTTCCCCAGCGATCGGTCTGTCGCAGGGCACGATTGAAGCGCTCGAGTCCGATGCCCGGCAGGCCCGGCTTGATGGCGTCGCAGTCGATCGCGACGGGTGTGTCGCTGCCCTCATGGGCGATCCAGTTGCTCGTCTTGGCGTCGGTGTGTGCAAGGCCGAGCGTGTCGAGGTATCGCAACCAGCGCCGGCAACGATCGGCCAGCCTTGGCGACACGTCACCGCCGAGCTTCTGCAACGTCGGCCCCGGGACACGCTCGAACACCAGCAGCTCCTCGACGGGGAAACCGACCCGTCTGCGTTGCAGTAGCAACATCGGCCGTTCACACGGCAAGCCGGCCGCGATCGCCCGCCAGGTCCGCTTCCATGTGCGCATTCCCCGGCTGTCACGAAAGACGTCGGCGACCGCCTTTCCGAAGTTCTTCCGGTGCGGCCGCTTGATCACGACATCGACGCCATCGAGGGTCGTTGCGGTGATGTCGCCACTGCCCGGGTCCAGCTTCATCGACTCGTGATCCCCGGCGAGCAGGTGCGGTAGGTGATGGGCCCAGCGTGCGATCGGCATCGGGTCGGTGCTCTGCCGCGAATGATCCTGAGGCAGCAACGCCCGTCGCGGCGCGGTGCCTTCCCAATCGCCGATACGGATGCGCGCGAAGTCGGCGTTGTCACGCACGCAGCGCTGCAACATCGGACGCAACAAGCCACGGCTACGCGGGTTGACCAACGGCGGCCGGCCTTTCGGGTGCAGGAGCCGCCAACCACGCAGCCGCTCCGTTCGTGAAAGCGTCGGCCCGGCGTGGTGGGCAAGTGCGAACAGGTGATCATCGGTCAGGCCGCCGCGCTTGAGCCCACGACCGTCATTGAGCCGGCCGTCGGCGTCGAACGACTCGGGCCGAAGGTCGGCGTGTCCGTGACCGCCCGCATGCAACAGAACCAACGTCGCGATCACCGCATCGACCGGCGACCGCCGGCCGACGGTGACCTGCGGATCCGCAGGCAGGAGCACCGCGTCGCCCTTGCCGGCACCCAGCCTGAACCCCTGCAACAACGCCGCCGGTCGCACCACCGGCAAACCCTGCTTGTGCAAATGCTGGAGCAGGTAAAACGCCTTGGCTGCCGACGTGTGTTCGCCAGGGAAGTAGTGCAACCGCAACGGTTCATCGCCCGCGTCGAACGTCCAAACCTGACGGTCGATCTCGTCCCGCTCCAAGGTTCCAATCTCCGCCACCGCGGCCAGGGCTTCGTTGAGAACGCGGGGGGAAGGCATGGGCCGAAATACTGAACGCGAGGCTGAACGCAGGAGAAAGTCGTCTCGTTACCCAGCACGCTTCATTCAGCATTCTCCTCGCTGTCGGAGCCGAAGATATCACTCCCCACCCGCACCATCGTGCTGCCCTCGGCGATGGCGTGTTCGAGATCGTTGCTCATGCCCATGCTCAGGTGACGCAGGTTGTCGCCGGCGATGCCCTCAAACTTCATTTCCTCGAAGATCTCACGCAACCGACGGAAGGTGGTACGTGTCTCGTCCGCGGAAGCGTCGAGCTTGGCCATCGTCATCAAACCGAGCAGGCGGACATGCGGGATCGACGCGATCGACTCGGCCAACGGCACCGCCGCCCCGACCGCGACGCCGCCCTTCTGATCCTCCTCGCTGCAGTTGACCTGCAGGAGAATGTTTTGGACCTTTCCGATCTTCTCTGCCTGCGCGTCGATTTCCTCGGCGAGGCGGAGCGAGTCGACCGAATGAATCAGATCACAGTGCGGCAGTAGTTGCTTGACGTTGGATCGCTGGAGCCGACCAACCATGTGCCAGTTGAGTTTCGACGCGTAGCCGTCTTCACCAGCGGCGGCGCGGCGTTGATGGAACTCGCCTAGCTGCGCCGCACGCTGGACGAGCTGTTGGACGCGATTCTCCCCGACATCGCCCACGCCCAGCGCGAGGGCCTCGCGGATCTGTTCCGGGGCGGCGTACTTGGTGACGGCCACCAAACGGACGGCGTTGGGGTCGCGACCGGCCGCCGTCGCAGCATCGGCGATCCGCTGACGAACCGCGGATAATCGATCGGCGAGAAGGGAGGAAGTGGCTGCCACGCGATGATCTTACGGACCGTTGGGGAGTTGGGAAGTCGAGGCGACGTAGTTGGACCCGGCAACCCTATTCTCTGACCCATGTGGTTCGACCAATCCGCACCGGAGCACCGCTGGGCCGACGCGGCGAAGTTTCTGAGCAAGACGCCCAAGATGCGGGCGATCATCCGCGAGGTGGGCCCCTGCACGCTCGAACCCAAGCGCGACACGTTCGTGCTTTTGATCAAGAGCATTCTGTCACAACAGGTCAGCACCGCCGCCGCCGCCGCGATGTTCAAGAAGTTCGCCGCACGATTCCCGCGCAAGAAGCCGACGCCGACGCTGGTCCACGACGCGCTCACCGGCGGGTGGACCGACGACGAGATCCGTGCCTGCGGCATCTCCCGGCAAAAGCGCGGCTATCTCACCGACCTCGCCGCCCGATACGCCGACGGTTCGGTCGAGCCGCGCAAACTCCGACGCATGGACGACGCCGGCGTCGTTGAAAATCTCACGCAGATCAAGGGGATCGGCGTGTGGACCGTCGAGATGCTTCTCATTTTCGGCTTCAATCGGCCGAACGTTTGGCCCGTCGGAGACCTGGGCCTGCGGAATGCCTTGGCACAGTTGCACGACCTCGACGAACGGCCGGCGATCAGGGACTGCGAGCCGATGGGTGAGCCGTTCGCCCCTTACCGCTCGATCGCGACATGGTACCTGTGGCGCTCGCTCGGCGAGTGACGGCTACCGTGTCCGCATGACCGACGAAGAAGGGTTGGACCTGGCGTTCAAGATCGCGGAGGTGGGCGTGGCGCGGGGCTGGGCACCGTTCGGGGCGGCGATCGTGGACGCCGATGACAAGGTGATCGCCGTCGCGTGCAATACGATCGGCGACACACACGACTGCACCCAACACGCCGAGCTCGCGGCGATCCAACAGGCGTGTCGGCAGATTGAATCACCCAACCTCGCCGGCTGCACGATCTACGCCACCTGCGAACCGTGCCCGATGTGTTTCGGTGCGATCCACTGGGCCAACATCGAGCGGATCGTAAGTAGCGCGACGATCGCGGACTGCGTCGAAGTCGGCTTTCGACAACTCATGCTCGACAACGAGGAGATGAAAGCCCGCAGCGGGAGCGGCGTGACGCTCGACGGCGGCGTGCAGCGCGAGCGAGGCCGGGCGCTGCTGAAGGCGGGCGCCCCGAAATAGAAAAGCCGCTCAAGTCCGTGGGGACGAGCGGCGTCGAGCCGGGGGTTGTGAACCGGCGACAGGTGCTGCCGGCAAAGCCAGAACCATTCGTCCGCCGGTAACTATTTCTTTCACAACTTATCCCCACAATTGCACATCAGCGCGCACCAGCCCCGATCGAACCAACCCCAAGGCCGATCGGCATAGCGTGCTGCATGACGCCGAAATGTCACTTTTGTGCGGCAATTCACCGACAAAATGCCCGATCAGGTAGCCCATTGCGTCGGCCGGCGATCCGCCTACCGTCTTCCACCGGCCCATCCGGGCCGATCCTTTCCTCAAACGGGAGCGTCCCTTGCGCGTGCTTGTCACCGGCGGAGCCGGGTTCATTGGTTCAAACATCGCCCTGCGTCTCGCCGAGACCGGCCATGACGTGGTCGCGACCGATTCCTTCGCGTCGGCGACCTGGAAGAACCTCGCGAAGTTCACCGGCGATGTGCTGACCCTGCGTAGCCGCGACGACCTCAACTCCATCGTCAAGCTCGCCCCGTACGACGCGATCTTCCACCAAGCGTCCATCACCGGTGTCATCGACACCACCACCGGCGCGAGCCTCAGCGAGGCAGAGCTTCAGCAGCCGATGTTGCTCAACAACGTCGAGATGTTTCGCGGCCTGCTCGACCATGCCGCAGAGACCGGTGCCCGCATGATTTGGGCGAGTAGCTGCAGCGTCTACGGCCAAGGTCCGGTGCCGATGAAGGAAGACCAGCCCAAGGATCCGCTTAACAGCTACGCGTTTTCAAAGTTGACGATGGAGCGGATGGCCGAGCGGTACGCCCCGAAGCTCGCCCACCCGATCGTCGCGTTGCGCTACTCCAACGTCTACGGCCCCGGCGAAGCGCACAAGGGCAAACTCGCGAGCATGATTCATCAACTCGCGCTGCAGATGCGTGCCGGCAAACGGCCCCGCATCTTCACCGACGGCAGCCAGAAGCGCGACTTCGTCTACATCGACGACGTCGTACAGGCCAACGTCAAGGCACTCGACGCAAAGGAGGCCGGCGCGTTCAACGTCGGTGCCGGCCAAAGCTGGAGCTTCAACGAGATCGTCGCGACGCTCAACGATGTGCTCGGGACCGACCTCGCCCCGGACTACTTCGAGAACCCGTACGGCTTCACGCAGGACTGGACCGAGACCAACCTCGACAAGTCTCGCTCGGTCCTCGGGTACCAGCCCGAGTTCGATATCGCGGCCGGGGTCAAAGCGTACGCCGACAGCGGCACGCTCGGCATCGCTTGAGTCCGTCAGTCTAAGTCCCGCCATGCCCGAACCGCGTCGCATCCTGATGATCAAGCCGAGCGCGCTGGGCGACATCGTGCATGCACTACCCGTATTGCGGCTTCTCCGCAAACGCTACCCGGAGGCGACGATCGCGTGGCTCGTGAACCCGGCCTTCGCCGACCTACTCGATGGGCACCCGGACCTCGACCGGATCATCCTTTTTCGCCGCAAACGCATCGGTGCGACACCGGCGTTGATTCGCGAGCTTCGGCAGTTCAAGCCGGACGTCACGATCGACCTTCAGGGACTCATCCGCACCGGATTTCTCGCGTTGAGCAGCGGAGCTCATCGACGCATCGGCTTCGGTTATGCCCGCGAACTGGCGGGGCTTGCGTACTCCCAACGCGTGGGCGGTCGGCAGGACAGCCGGCACGCGGTGGAGCGGTACCTCGACGTCGCGGAGCAGTTGGACTGCGGCCGAGGACCGGTCGAGTTCGTATTGCCGGAGGCTCCGCTCGACTTGCCAACGCGGCCGTATGCGGTGCTGATCCCCGGCACCAACTGGGCGACCAAGCGCTGGCCCGTCGAACAGTTCGCCGTGTTGGCCGACCAACTTCGCGAACGTGGCCTGACGATCGTCGCGTCCGGCAGCCCTGGCGAACGCCCGCTCGCCGACGCCGTCCGTGCCGATATCAATCTCGCCGGCGAAACCTCGATCAAGCAGTTGGTCACCCTGCTCCGACACGCGGTCGTGGCGGTGACCAACGACAGCGGCCCGATGCACATCGCCGCGGCGGTCGACACGCCATTGCTGGCCGCCTTCGGCCCGACCGACCCCCGCCGCACCGGCCCCTTCGCCCGCCTCGACGATGTCGTCCGGCTCACGTTGCCGTGTGCCCCGTGTCTAAGCCGCAACTGCGTTCACCAGACCTGCCTACAAACCCTCTCGGCCGAGCGCGTGTTGCCGATGGTGCAAATGCGGATTCGCGGCGCGACGCAAGGAGCAGCTTGACCGCCGCCCCATCCGTGCCAACCATCACGGCCCCGCACCCCTAGCTCAATTGGATAGAGCGTCGGTCTACGGAACCGAAGGTTACAGGTTCGAGCCCTGTGGGGTGTACTGAAAACGGCCGGGCGAGCAATCCGTTGCTTCCCGGCCGTTTCTGCTTGGTCGCTGTGGTCTTCGGTCAGAACGGTGCATCGCCGCCGTTCTTCCACCAGTCGGCGGCGTGGCGGTCGTCGGGGCCCTGTTTGCCATCGTCGGGCCAATCGTCGTCGCCAGCGAACTCGTCGTCACCGAAGCTGTCACCAAGGTGCGGCCATTGCTCGTCCGACCAATCGTCCGGACCGCCCTCGCTGACGAGGCTCGTCAGGACCTGGGCGAACGGCCCAGCGGCACACTCGAGCGCCTCGCGATCCTCCGCCGTGAACGGCTTACGGCCGTCACGGAAACAGATGATCGTCGCCAGTGATTCGGCCAGGTACTGACAATCGACGCCAAGCACGGTCTGGCCCTGGAGCGTCGAAAGCTCGTCGGTCGTGAGCAGTGCCGGCAAGCTGGTGGCGTCGGCGTGGAGATAGCTTCGGTGCTGAATCTGCTTGACCAGCCCGTCGGCCATCGCCTGGGTCAGCGGCAGGTCGCCGGCGATGGTGTATTTCATGTACGCGCCCAACTCCGAGCAGCCGTTCTCGCTGGTGAGATAGATCGCGATGTTGCAGTGGCCCATGCGCTTGAGGATCCAGTCCATCGTGTGGCAGAGCAGCTGCTCAAGATCGTCGGCGTCCTCGAGCAGCGCGCCGAACTCCTGCCGCAGGCGCACAGTGTCCATCTGCCGGGCCAGATCGGTGTAGGCCGAGATCAGGTCGTTGCAGAGCACGTCGACGCGCTTGCCGACTTCGCGGCGTGAACTGTTGAGCTTGCGAACGGCAGAGCGGAGTCGGCCGAGCCGGCGCTCGGTGCGGGCGAGGTGGTGTTGTTTGTCGAGGGCCGCGTCGACACGATCGGCAAGTTTGTCGGGGTTCGCGGCGTCGTCGGCCGAGAGGTAGTCGAGGAAGCCGGCCCGAAACGCGGTGATGCTGCGGTCCACGCTGGGCGTCTCGTCGACGAAGATCGCCTGCGCGTCGGGCGCTTCGTCACGAAGGATCGGCATGAGCTGCTTGGAATCGGCGGACGCGATGACCAGACGGACCGGGTGTTTGCCCAGCACTTCGGCGACTTGCGACACACTATCGACGACCTCCACGGGCACGCCCTTGGACGCACCCGCGGTGCGTGCCGACTCGGCGACGCCCGCGTCGGGTGCAACGAGCAGGATCGATCCGTCGGTCCGTTTCCGATCGGGTCGGGCTTGGATGGCCTTGGATGTTTTGGGAGCGGGCGGGGTGGGTGCCTTGCGTTGAGCCATGGTGGGGGCTGCCGTTGTCCGCGGGGACGCGATCCGGCGTCGTGACGGGTACTCGGATGACATTCTCTCCGACCGGTCTCCGCCGGCGGAACGAATCACTACCGGTGTCATCGGGTACAGCCCAAGCCCACTGAACCGCGGGCTTAACGGGAGGCCCCCATCGAGTCAGTCGGCCGACCGGAGGTCCAACCAGAATCGGCTGCCCCGACCAACGTCCGAGTCCACGCCGATCGCCCCGCCCAGCCGCCTGGCGACCCGTGCCGCGACCGCCAGCCCGATACCCGAACCGGCGTATCGCTCGTCGGGATGCAGCCGTTCGAACGGAAGGAACACGCTATCGGACGCGGCCTCGGGCATGCCGATGCCGTCGTCCTTGACCCACAAACGCACGAAATCGCCGCGTTTCTCGGCCGCAATTTCGATGGTCGGCTTGGTGCCGGGGGCATGAAACTTGGCAGCGTTATCGAGCAGTGCCGTCAACGCTTGGCCTAACGCGTCGGCCTCGCCCATCACCTCCGGCACGCCGGCGATCGACGAGTCACGCCGCACCGTCACCCGGCTCAGCGGCTCGTTCATTCGTTCCAACACCGCGTCCACGACTTCGACGACCTTCGTCGGCTCGGGCACGATTTCCTGTCGGCCCAGGTCACCGAACCGCTGCAGTTCGCCGGCGAGCCCTTCGAGCACCGCGACGGACTCCTGCATCTTCGCCAGGCACTCGTGCCCCACTTCGCTCAAGTCATCGCCCTGCTCACCCTTGAGCACGTCGGCGTACTTGCGGAGATTGCTCAGCGGCGTGGACATCTGCTTCGACAGACCGGTGCCGTCCTCGATGACCTCGCTGCGGGCTTCGGCCAGCGCGGATTCGGTGGAGGCGAGCGAGTTCTCGGTGGTGCGCAGTTGCAATTCGAGCAATGCCATCTGCTTGGCGAGTTTGTCGACCTGCACACGGGCGGACTGCTCGGCGGCAAGCTCGGCGACGCGGAACGCGGCGGTTTCGAGCAGGTTCTGCTTGTCTTCCATGGTCTCACCGTGACCGATCGCGACCAGCACGCCCGAGGGACCGTCGGCCGGTAGCGGGACGGCGGCGGCCGTGCGTGGCGCGTCGGCTTCGATCGAAGCGAGATCGGTGAACACCTGCGCCTTGCCCGTCTCGGCGACACGCGCTGCGGCGGTCCGCGCGAAGTCGTGGTCGTCGGTGCCTCCGACGGCCGACGCGATACCGGCGTTTTGTTGGGCGAGTTGAGCCTTGGGACCGAGCAGCAGCGCGACGCTCGGTACCGCGGCCGCCTCGGACACGCACCGCAACGCCTCGTCCACGTTCGCCGCCGCGGCCAACGGTGTTCCCGCTCCGACCAACAACAGCGACACCTCGTCGGGCGGCTCGGTCTCGATCGTTTGCGGCTCCGCCGGCGCTTCGGCTTGCGCTTCCTCCAGCTCGGCTAGCTTGGCCTTGGTCAATTCCAGTTCGGCGGTCGCGGCGGCGAGTTGTTCCGACAGCACGGCCCGTTTACGCCGCTCGACCTCGCGCTCCTTGGTGCGAGCGCGGTCGTCGGCGTTGGTCAGTGCCATGGCGGCGTCGGCGAGCTGGCGGTCAGCACCGGTGAGCTTGCCCGTGCCTTCGGAGGCAGCTTTCTCGACGGCGGCCGAACGCTGCTCCGCGGCATCGGCGCGGTCTCGGCTCTGCCGCAGTTGCTCACGCAGGGCTTGCGTGTCGCGCTCCATTTCACGCAGCCGGCTCGACGAAACACCCTCGTCGGCAGGCTCGTCGCGGTCGCCCAGCAGGTATGCACCCAAGCAACCGATGCCGGTCGACAACAGCAGCGCCAGCAGCGGAGCCGAGCCGAACGAGCCCGCGATCATCAGCACGGCGAAACCGCCGAACAAACACGCCAACGCCGAGACGAATCCGGCCTGCATCCCCGCCAAACGTCCAACCAGCAGCGGTGCGATCACCAACAGGCCGCAAGCGAGCGTCGCGTCGGCCGAGGTGCCGCTGAGCGCGATGAGTAAGGACGCAAGAATCACGACCGCCGAGATGCCGAAGACGACCACCGGCGTCGAGATGGTCAGTGCATCATCATCGATCGGTGTCACGGGCACGGGCGGCGACAAATCGGGCTTGGGTACTCCTGCGGTTTCGGAATCCGACTGCGTCATGCGACCGCACGTTACCAGAGATCAAACCGCTTCGCCCGTTGCCGCGATGCTAACCGCCTCGTGGAGCAACGCGGTTAAACCACGCCGAGGCGTTCGCGGATGAAGTCGGCCCTTGCGGCCCGGCGGTCGTCGCCTTCGAGCTTCTTGCCCAGCAGCTTTTGCAGGTGCGCCGGCTGGGTCATGAGCATGAGCTCGTTGATCGTGCGCACGTCGACGCCGCCGAGGATCTCGAGATTGACGCCGAGCCGCACGAAGGACAGCTCCTTGAGCACTTCCTCGGACGTGATCAGCCGGGCACTGCGGAGCAGGCCGACGGCGCGGTAGATCTTGTCCTCGAGGGCGCGGTGGCGTTCGGAGATGAGAGCGTGGCGGGCGCGGTGCTCGAACTCGACGATCTTGGGGATCACCGTGTCGCGGAACTCGGCGATGATCTCCGGCTCTTCCTTGCCGAGCGTGGTCTGGTTGGAGACCTGGTAGAACTCGCCTGTGGCTTCGGTGCCCTCACCGTAGAGGCCTCGGACGGCGAGTTTGAGTTCCTTGGCGGCGCGGAAGACTTTTTCGATATCGCCGGTGAGCTTTAGGGCCGGCAGGTGGAGCATCACCGAGACGCGAATGCCGGTGCCAACGTTGGTCGGGCAGGCGGTCAGATAGCCAAAGCGTGGGTGGAAGGCAAACTCCAGCGCCGCGTCGAGGTCGTCGTCGATCTCGTTGATCTGGCCCCAGGCGTCGTCAAGCTGCAGACCCGACCGCAGCACTTGCAGCCGCAGGTGGTCTTCCTCGTTGACCATGATCGCGATGGTCTCGTCAGCATCGACAGCCACGCCGCGGGCACCTTCGGCCGAGGCGTGGTTGCGGCTGATCAGGTGCCGTTCGACCAGCAGCGCCCGATCGACTTCGGGCGATTCCTGTAGGTCGGCGTAGAGAATTTTCGGGGCGAGGTTCGTCGAGAGGACGACGTCGCGAATCTTCTTCTCGACGGCGGTGCGTTGGCGGCGGGTAGCCTTGGAAAGAAACGGTTTGTTGGCGAGATTGCGGGCAAGCCGGATGCGGCTGGAGATGACGACCTCGTTGTGCGGCCCTTCGCCGCGGAGCCATTCGCCGGCCCGGGTCGTCAACTCGCTGATTTTCAGGTCCGCATCCATTGCTTCACGTGTCCCCGGTTGAGTGTCCGCAGTTCACAAACGCGCGTAAACCATCCTAGTCGCCCTCGATCTCGCGAATCCGATCGCGCAGTTCGGCGGCATTTTCGTAGTTCTCCTGTTCCAAGGCCAAGGCCAACTCCTGCTTGAGCTTGGCAAGGTCGACGGTCTTGCGGCGCTTGGGCGGGAGACCACCTTTGCCACGACGCTCGGGGACTTTGCCGACATGGTGGGTCGCCCCTTCGTGGGCACGCTGCAACAACGGCGTGAGGTGCGACTCGAACAGGTCGTAGTTTTCCGGGTGGCCGAGCAGCCCGGCGTTGCGGAACTCGGCCCAGGTGATGCCCGTGTGGGGGCACTCCTCGGCCTGCTTTTCACCGCCACTGCTGGTGCTCATCACGAAGTTGGTGAGGAGCTCGTTGATCGGCGCGTGCGACTTGGCCCCGGCGACGCCGTCGTTGGCGTAGGGGCAGTCCTTGCAGTAATGCATGTCGACCTGTTTGCCGCCTTTGATCTCGGTGATGTGGACGGTCTTGGGTTTGTTGCATCCGTCGCAGGGCATGGCACATGTTACGCGGGTTCGTAGGCCGCGGCGCACCCTTCGGCTTCGGTGACCTCCACCCGCCGCAGCGACACACCGTCCGGCAAGGTTAATGCATCGGCGATTTGTCGCGCGACATTCTCCGCCGACGGATTGACCACCGCGTCAAAAGGCGCGATCTCGTTGAGATTGGCGTTGTGCCAAGGCCCGATGATCGCGTCGAGCTGCCTTTCCAGGTCATGGAAGTCCATCACGCAGCCCAGCTCGTCGAGTTGCTCGGACGCGACGGTGACGGTGGTCTGCCAGTTGTGCCCATGCAACGGCTCAAGCCCCCCGCCAGGAAGGCGAAGGGCATGAGCAGCGCAAAACGTGCGGGTGATGGCGGCGGTGAACATGGGGGCTGAGAGGGCTCAGACGCGAGGGATCCGGATTCCTCGGTTCTGGTTCCTCAGTCCTGCAAGAGTTCGTCCAGCAGCTTGTCGGCCGCGGCGATGAGCTTGTCGTCGGTTTCGTAGGTGCCGGCCTCAATCT